>CAZPUD010000066.1:0-16303 GCA_964589115.1 uncultured candidatus Brocadiaceae bacterium
GGGTGTTTTTTCATCGGGCAGTATGCTGCTTAGCGCCCAAATAAGGTCTGAACCTGTAACAGACGTCGTATCAAGAGACCCTGTCGAGCGTATGGCATGTTCAATGGATTGCACTTTTTTTGAGGTAATATCCATTTCTGCAGCAATTTCGTTTACACTTGGCGGTCTCTTAAGTCTATCCAACAGATCAGTAGACGCACTTTTTAATTCAGATATTTTCTCTATCATATAAGAAGGTATGCGGATTGTTTTTGCCTTGTCAGTTAAGGCACGGCGGATGGCTTGTTTTATCCACCACGTGGCATATGTGCTGAATTTATACCCGGTGGATGGATCAAACTTCTCGGCGGCACGGATCAATCCCAGGTTTCCCTCTTCAATTAAGTCCAGGAAGGAGAGACCCCGATTCACATATTCTTTTGCAATACTAACAACGAGTCTAAGGTTAGACCGTATAAGCTTTTCCCGCGCTTCTGGATCTCCCTCTGCCGCCTTTTTTGTTACTTCCTTTTCTTCCTCAGGAGATAACAACGGAATTTTGTTAATTTCTTTTAAGTATGTCTGTAAGGCAGTTTCCGTATGAATACCTCCTCTGTTTTTGTAACAGGTTATGAAACTTCAGAAGCACTTGATTCCTTTTCAACAACCTCATCTTGTGGCTGGTTTTGGGAATCTGCATTCGAAGATGACGCTACAGTTAACTTTTCTTCCGTATCAGCTAATCTCTTAAGACTAAGCCCTATCTTCCTTGCTTCAGGTTCAATACGAATAATCCGTACTTCCAGTTCGTCTCCGATATTAACGGCATCAGCAGGGTTAGTTACCTTCTCATTAGAGAATTCCGAAATATGCAAGAGTCCCTCTATTCCTTTACCAAGTTCTAAAAATGCGCCAAAGTTCGTTAATTTCGTGACCTTACCCTTTACAACGTCGCCTACTTTAAACCTTTCTGGAATCTCTTTTGTCCATGGGTCGTCGGAAAGCTGTTTCAACCCTAAAGCGACTCTCTTCTTTTCGCGATCAACTGAAAGTACCACTGCCTCGATTTTATCCCCCTTCTTCACAATTTCAGAAGGATGGCCTACCTTCTTTGCCCATGACATATCGGAAATATGAAGCAGCCCGTCTACACCTTCTTCAATTTCAATGAATGCCCCATAATTAGTTAAATTACGAACCCGTCCCTTAATCCTTGTTCCTGGTGGATATTTTTCTTCAATAACAGTCCAGGGGTTAACCTCTGTCTGTTTCATACTGAGAGAGATCTCTTCTTTTTCTTTATCAATTTTTAAAACAACCACCTCTACGGTATCTCCGATAGCTACCATTTCTGATGGATGATTAATACGGCGGGTCCAGGACATCTCGGAAATGTGTACAAGACCTTCAATGCCAGTTTCAAGTTTTACAAAGGCACCGTATGACATTATATTAACAACCTGTCCTTTTACCCTGGAACCAACAGGATATTTTTCTTCTATATGCAACCATGGGTTTTCTGACTTTTGCTTTAATCCCAGGGCTACTTTTTCTTTTTCTTTATCAATGTCAAGTATCTTTACTTCAATTTCATCATCAATGGCAAGTATTTCTGAAGGATGGCTTATCCTGCCCCAACTCATATCGGTAATATGAAGAAGCCCGTCTAATCCACCAAGGTCTATGAATGCACCGAAGTCGGCTATATTTTTCACTACACCCTTCCGCACCTGTCCGACTTCAATCTCTGTCAGCAATTCCTTTTTCTTCTTGTCACGTTCTTCCTCAATGAGTTTTCGCCTTGATACAACAATATTCTGCCGCTCTTCATCTATTTTAAGAATTTTACAGGTAACTTCCTGCCCTATATACTGAGATATATCACCTGGCGGTTTTACATCAATTTGAGAGGCCGGCAGGAATATCGGCACGCCCATATCTACAAGCAGGCCTCCTTTGATCTTCCTGGTAACACGCCCGGTTATGATATCACCTTCTTTATACCTTTCGATAACCCTCTCCCAACCGCGTATGCGGTCTGCCTTGCGTTTCGACAGCTTGATAAGCCCTGAGTCATCTTCTACAGCTTCTAATAAAACCTCTACCTCTTCACCAATATTTATTTCGGATGGATCGTCAAATTCAAATTTAGGAATCATACCCTCAGATTTGTACCCGCAGTCAACAATAACATTGTCTCCCAGCACGCTGAGAATACGCCCTTTCAGGACGGTACCAACTTCAAAGTTCTGAACAGAATCATAATAGGTTGATTCCATCCTCTTCCTGGCATCTTCGTCTTCCATAATTGCCTGGACTTCTTTTTCCAC
This sequence comes from uncultured candidatus Brocadiaceae bacterium, assembly GCA_964589115.1. Classification (GTDB taxonomy): domain Bacteria; phylum Planctomycetota; class Brocadiia; order Brocadiales; family Brocadiaceae; genus JBDIVL01. The sequence goes on from CAZPUD010000066.1 coordinate 2,310, forward strand.
ATCTTCTAAATTTACGTTATACTCTTTTAAATAATCACGATCCATAATTTGATAAACTCTCCGAAATAAAATTACAATAAAATAAAAAAGATTTCTTGAAATAAAATATGTTTTCTTCCTTACACATTATCCTTTACGAAAATATTATTCCTTAAAATAGGCTCAATTTCTCTATATATCATATTAAACACTTCTTCGATGGTCAACCTTGTAGTATTGATATAGATTGCATCGCTCCCCATTTTTAGGGGTGAATTTTCTCTCGTCGTATCACGCCTGTCACGTGTTTCCATATCTTTTACAACATCAGAGAAACAAATTCTGTTATTCGAGGGCTTAAATTCAGTATAGCGCCTTTGGGCACGCTCCTCAATATCCGCATCCAAAAAAAATTTCTTTTCCGCATGCGGAAATACTACGGTACCCATATCCCTTCCCTCAGCAACCACATTCTCTCCATCTGCAAGCTTTTGCTGAAGCCTTACCATGCGTTTCCGGACACCTTGCTTATTTGAAACATAATGAACATTATTTGTGACAGAAGGAGAACGGATATCTTTTGTAACGCTAACCCCGTCTACGAGTACACCCAAAGTTTCATCCCTGTATTGAAACTCAATTGCGGTCTTATCCATAAGCTGGCACAATGCTTCTTCATCTTCAAGATTAAGACCACTTTTCATTGCTTTCCAGGTAAGTGCCCTATACATTGCACCGGTATCGAGATATTTAAAACCCAACCGTTTTGCCAGAATTTTCGCAATAGTGCTTTTCCCGGAACCTGCCGGGCCGTCTATCGCTATTATCAAGTAAAATTTCTCCTATCATACCTGACTAAAATAGCGTCCGATTAAATTGTTTAGCAAAATATAAAATATACTAAATGGCATATTTTATTGCAAGCGTTTTTTGTTTTAACTTAATCCACTGCGTTTTCTTATCCACCATTCTAAAGAAACAACTGCCAGTATCATTATAAAGACGTACCCTTTATCCCACAAAGATATCTGCCTTTTCCCAACAAGTTTTGTAACTGAAGGATTTTCAAGTGAAACCTTTTCTTCAATGTTTTTTACGGGAAGGTCGAAGTACTTTCCTTCAGATGCTTCTGCCAATGCAGCAAGGATATCCCTTCTGATGGACGGATCCTTAAACTCCCTGCTTTCCAATGCAATGCTAAAGATAGTATAATCCTGTCCTATCTCGTCATTCTCTTTTCTTGCCGTAACCTTGACAATATAGTAACCTTCTTTATCATGTTTTACGGTGAACCTGTACTGTCCATCATTGCCAGTAGTCCCATTGGTAACAAATATACTTTTGCCGGAAAACTCATCAGTGATATCAACATCTAACTGTACGCCCTCTAAAGGCTGATAATTTCTTCCCAGCACTTCGATTTTTATTTGTATTTCCTCATGGGGCAGAAATGTCTCTTTATTTACTCCTATACGGATAGGGTTCAGTGTGGGATCCTTGATGAGCCATTTTATGGCATTTTGCCAGAATTTTATATAGTGCCTGTTACTGCTTCCCCTCCCGATTGACAGGAAATTCCATCGCCACAGAGAATCAGTGGTAATGGCCATACACCTGCCAAGTCCGACGTCGCGGACAGAAATAAGGGACGGATTCTCGTGTACAGGATATGTCGCTAAAGAAATGGCATCGGACTTAAGCTGCGTAGTTACGTTGCATCCGTCAAGCTCCGGAAGTTCTTTCCATATTGCACCATTTCTTTCTGTATTACCGTCAAGGGCAGTTACAGGATGCTTCATACCATCATTTGTTAGTATTGCCTTGAGCCGTGATGTATCTATAATATCTTTTTCGGCAGCAAGATTTAAAGGAAGGATTTCTTCAAGGGCCGTACCATCGTATCCACCCTGAGAAAACGAGATATCACCGCCAACCATCATAAAACCACCGCCCTGCTCTGTTACAAATCTCTGGATATTGTTCAGATAGTGAGAAAACCGGAAGAATGATGTATCATAGGGCCTATAGTCAAAATTTTGAAATATGACTAAATCAAAACTACTCAACGCTTGTGTAAACAGCTCGTCTACAGGAAAAGGAATAAGGCTGAGTTCATCATTTCTCGCATCGGATACATCGGTTGGTGTCCGAAGGATAAAGAATGATATGAGGTCAATGTTTGGATCGCTTTTTAATACCCGTCTCAGGAATCGTTCATCCCAGGAAGGACGCCCGCAAACATGCATAACCCTGATTTTATCACGTACCACTTTCACCAGAAAACTAACTTGATTATTCTCTGTAATAGCCTCATGGGGCTGAACGGGAATAGATATCGTATAGAGGAATGTCCCCGTTGTGTAGGGTGTAAAAGACAGGTCTATGTGGAATTCTCTTTCATCTCCAACATCTAATATTTTTGAATAGATAATATCGTTCCCTTGTTTTAGAGTAACGGGAAGTTTAAGATCTTTGTATCCAAAGAGCTTTACCACAACATCTGCCTTCCATTGGCTTCTCACAAAGGTAAAGCTGTCGTAGGAAACGCTGCTAATAGCAATATCTCTGGCCTCCATGTTGCCTGCAGGAGAAAAGGCGAAGAACGGGGCTGAAAGATCCCTGGTAAGACTTGAAATAATCTCAAATTTATTTACATTTGAAGGAAGCACAACGGTATCTGCACCGTCAGAAAAAATGAAATATCCCTTTACATTTTTACCATCGTAACGCTTTTTTAAGAGTTTAAGTGTTTGAGCAATATCTGTATTTTCACCGTCAAGGACAAGGCCTCTTTTTATATCATCATAAGAGATCTCTTTGATCATGTCGGAAAAAGATACATAATCAACATCAAAATCATGATGGAGTTTCTCTATAAAAGATGCATTATCCTTAAAGAAATTATTGACAAGCTGAAATCGGGATATGCCGGTATCACCGCCTTTCAGGGTCATACTTTTTGAGTTATCCAGCAGGCACACCACTTTATTCTTCAACCTTAAAACCTCCTTTTGCTCTAACTGTGGCTGGAGGAGAAGGATAATGATAAGTACTGCCGCTGCAAGCCGGAGCGCAAGGAGTAATAATCTCCTGGTTACTGGATAAATGGTTTTAATGCTTAACCAGGAAAGGTATACAGCGGCAAGAGCGAAACATACCACGAGTAAACGCAGACCTGTATTTTCAATCCCGGCAAAAGTAAGGTTCCACTGAATAAAATTTTCCATAGTTTACATCTGCCTTCTCAAAATAAAAGGAAGGTGTACCTGATCTTGTTTATAGTTGCCTGTTAGGGCATACATGACGATATTTATTCCCAGACGGAAGGCCATGGCCCTCTGCGTTTCACCACCAGGAATTACCTCGTACTCCCAGTTTCCCAGTGGATCCTTTGCCCATGCACCACCGAGATCATTTTGTGAATAAATAATCACTGTCCGGTCCCCTATTGTTATACCCTCCAAAAAAGATTTTTCCATCACCCTCCCATACGCCCGGTTTAATAAATAAAAAGATTTGAAGATCGTATGGTCAAATGGCAGCCTTTCAAGGGGTTTATTCGGAAATAGCCTCCTGATCTCACGCCGAACGGATTTGTCAAAACCAAAATCAGTTCTTCCAATAGAGTCATCAATTAAAAGGGTACCTCCAAACTCCAGATATAATTTTAAATTGTTTATTTCTTTTTCACTGAGAGGGGGAAATTCCTGATCACCGGACATATAAAGAAATGGATACTCAAAGAGGTTTGCATCATCGGAACGGATGGTGACAATATCAATACGGGCCTCGACACTTGTTCGCTTGATAAGTTCCCATATCAAACGTTTTGAGGCATTAGGTCTCGGATTCCAGTTTCCCCCGGAATATTCCATCTGGGCAAAGGCAAACTTTGAGATTTCTCCCATACCGAATACGTCACCGGGTAAAAACTTGAAACCACAGATTATGCAAAGGATACAGATAAAAATACGAAATATATCTATCATAAACACTGTCTTTATTTACCTTCCTCTTTTTGTACATCCATTATTTGATTGCTTCCACAGGAAGATTTTCAATATTTATATTGACAATATCAGCAAGACTATATCGCTTGCTTGCATCTAACACCTCGATCCCTATCATTTGTCCATTTTTATCAAAGTCAATTACAATGCCATCTTCTATCTCTCTTGACTTTTCTACAAAATCTTCTTTGAAATAGATATAAATTGCATCTGCCTCTTTACTATATTCAATTTTCACTTTTAGTCCCCTTTGATTTATCTACCACACTTATTACAAGAATTTCTTCGGAAAATTTCTTGTATGTTACTTTTATATATCTCTGACCAATGTATTTATATGCGTTTATCCTGCCTTTTATCGATTCTTCAATCTTATCCGGAACCTTTAGAGTAAGAAAAACTTCTTCTTCAGAAATACGTCTCCATTTCATTCGCCTTTTTGCGTGTCTGTCAAATATAATCATTACGGCTGATGTTTTGAAATTTTCTTAAGTTTATCAAGAAACGATTCCGCCACACTGCGCGATTTTATCAGGACCGATGCCTCATGATTCTTTTTCAATGCACTGTACGTCCAGTTCGTACTTCCCAGAATAGTAATGTAGTTATCGATAATAAGTATCTTACTGTGGGTAACGCGATTATTGCTATCATAATATACAGGAACCCCATTTCTTTTGAGCAATTCATATGCCTCTTGACTCTTCCTTTTTATTTCTTTACCCTTTTCGCCCTTTTCCCAGAACGCTGTGTTTTGCTCAAAAATAACAGTTACCGCCACACCTCGCCGATGCGCTTGAATAAGATCATTAACCAGATTATATTCCCAACCATTTTTATATTTGGGGTTAATATCCACTGAATACATGACACACCAGATTGATTTCTTTGCGGTACTCAACGATTTATGCACCTGTGGATAATACTCTCCGTCCACTAAAGGTGCCACATCGTCCGCAGGCAGACCAAAAGAAGAAGAGGCATAAAGAATACAAATAATGATAGTAATAAGATGCGTGTAAAAATATTTCCTCATGATAAAGTACCCGATACAAAAGAAGGGGTTACCTTCTCTACCCTTACAGAAACAATCTTGTTTTTCACTGTATCAGGGCCTTCAAACAATACCTTAATATACCGTTCTGAATAACCACATAATTTATTTGTTTTGGGTTCCCTTTCAGTTTCCACGAGTATCTCTACAGATTTATCGAAAAAACGTTTCTTGTAATCAAAGGCCATAGTGTTTGCCAAAGATTCCAGCACTGCCTTTCTTTCCTTGATAATTTGTGGACTGCAGCGACCTGGCATCCCTTCTGCCGGTTTGCCTTTTCGCACACTAAAGGGGAATATATGCATCCGGCTAAAGCCGGCTTTCTCACACGTATTGACAGTATTTTCAAAATGTGTATCTTTTTCTCCTGGAAAACCGACCATAACGTCCGTAGTAAAAGATGGTAAATCGATCCTGGAACCGATGCTGTCCAGTTTTTCTAAATATTGTGATGAAGTATATTTTCTGTTCATCCTTCCAAGAATAAAATCATCTCCACTTTGAAGTGGTATATGAAAATGGGGACATATACTTTTTGTATGTGCGACAAGGTCTATGATATCCTCTGTTATCTCGTTAATTTCAAGGGAACTTAATCGGATCCTCTCCAGACCTGACATATTACTGAGTTCGTGAACAACATCTAACAGACGATAATTTTCCTGAGTATCCCTGCCATAAGCACCCAAATGGATACCGGTCAGTATGATTTCCTTATAACCATTATGAACCAGGCGTTTTGCCTCTTCATAAATATCCTTAGGCCTTCGGCTCTTGATACCTCCACGGACGTAAGGAATAATACAATAGGAACAGTACATATCACATCCGTCTTCAATCTTCAGGAACCCCTTCGTATGCCCTGCAAAGCGGCTTATCTTCATATCAAAGATGGAATCCTCTTCAAATGCTGAAAGAGAGGCCCCATTATCGCCGGAATCTCTCAAGGATACAGACGTTTCTCCGGAAAAACGTTGTGGAACTGACGGACTTATAATCTCTGCAAGCCGTGTCTCTTCGGCCTTGGTAATCACGTAGTCGACACCTTCCATGTCCTTGATAGTTTCGGTATCTGCTTCAGCATAGCAGCCGGTAACAACTACGGTCGCCCCTGGATTTTTCCGTTTGACCCTTTTAATATATTGCCGTGATTTCTCATCACTCGCCGATGTTACCGTACACGTATTGATCACATATAGATCAGCAATCTGTTCAGGACCTGTTTCTACAAATCCTTTGGCAGCGAGTGATTCACGGATGGCCTGAGTCTCATATTGATTAACCTTACAACCTAACGTAATAAAGGCGCATGTTTTCATATGATTAATATCGCTTGACAAAAATCACAGTCAATGTACACTACGAATGACTATTTTTATAATTGGTAACGAATTTTGTAAGATTGGATGATTTTAACAGACTATGGATTTTTTTTGAAGAGAAAATCAGATGATAATCGGCATACCTAAAGAAATTAAGACCGATGAATACCGGGTTGCCCTCGTTCCCGCAGGCGTAGAAGAAATGCTGAAGTACGGACATACGGTACTTATAGAAAAAGACGCAGGGTTAGGAAGCAGCATATCCAACGAAGAATACAGAAGTGCAGGTGCTAAAATTGTTGAGAATGCAAAAGACATCTATCAGCAGGCACAACTCATTATGAAGGTAAAGGAACCCCTGCCTGAAGAATATCCGTTCCTCAGAGAAGACCAAATCATCTTCACATTTTTTCACTTTGCCGCCTCGCAAGAACTAACACACGCCGTACTTAAAGCAAAAGCAATAGCAATTGCCTACGAGACAATTCGTAATGAGCATGGACAACATCCCATACTGACACCCATGAGTGAGGTAGCCGGGCGTATGTCCATACAGGAGGGTGCAAAGTATCTGGAAAGGCCCATGCACGGGCGTGGAATACTCTTGGGAGGTGTACCGGGGGTGGCTCCTGCGCATGTCGTTATTATCGGCGGCGGTATTGTAGGCACAAATGCCGCCAAAGTAGCTGCGGGCCTTGGTGCAAGGGTTGCCATTCTCGACATTAATATGGATAGGCTTAGATATCTGGATGATATCATGCCAAAAAACGTAATTACGCTTATGTCTCACTCTCAGAATATAAGGGAAAAGGTCAGGGAAGCAGATCTTTTGATTGGTGCAGTACTCATTGAGGGTGCACGCGCGCCGTACGTAGTAACGAGGGACATAGTCAAAACGATGAAACCGGGTACCGTTATTATCGATGTAGCCATTGACCAGGGGGGATGTGTAGAAACGAGCAGACCCACCACACACAGCAATCCTATTTATAAAGAATGTGATGTTATTCATTACTGTGTGACCAATATACCGGGTGCCGTTGGATGCACATCAACCTACGCATTAACCAACGTGACATTACCTTATGCTATACAGATTGCAAACAAAGGATATCAGTGTGCAGCCAGAGAAAACACTGCAATCATGAGAGGCATCAATATGATAAAAGGAAAACTCACACATGGGGCGGTGGCAAATACGTTTGGAATGGAGTATTGTTCATTTGAGTCGATTTAGGTAGGGCTTACACATTTCTAACAAATAGTGAATAACAGCATATTCTAGTATTAGAAGCTTTTTGCCATGCCATGAAATTTACTAGTTGAAAGGGTTAAATTATAACGAAGACACGTTGCGGCTATTAAAAGGTTAAAGTTATCTATCACTATTTTAAGTTTTTTCAGTTTTCCCCACTTTTTCCGAGGATTTTATCTTAAATAATTATGGCAGGTGTTAGACATCATATACTTCCGAGGTTTTTACTTAAAGGGTTTGCTAGCCGAATCCAAGATGACGGTGTATTTACTTTTCTATACCGAAAACACAAAACTCCTTTTGAGACCAATATTATCAACGTCGGTGCCGAAAAGTATTTTTATGGAGAAAGGGGTGAGATAAGTGCAGATGACGTAATTACAAAAATAGAAAATGAATACGCATACATGGTAGAAGAATTAAGAGATAAAGAAGACCAGTTTGAAGTGTCAGATAAAAGGATAGGCGAGTTTGTAGTGCACCTTTTTCTCCGAGCAAAACTTTTGAGAAATTTCTTTAAAAACTCCATGGAATACCTAGCCAATGCAATTACAGAATACTTCTCTGATACAGAAAATGTTAAAAAGTACTTTAATAAACATCCAGATTTAATAGAGGATAAAATAAAGAAAGAGTGCAAAAATCGTTCTATACCAAGACAACAAAGAGTAATGTTAATGAAAAAATACAAACAAATGCTTCCGGATATTATTGAAAATCAAAAACAAGCACTTGAAGATATGCTCAGATACATATCCGAATATGCAACAAAAGAAATTCCAAGAATTGTTAAAAATACACATAATAAGTCTTTATTTGAAATGCCAAAATCTGGAATAAATGTAGATAGGTTTAAACATTTGCGATGGTTTGTGTATAAACCAGCCAAACAGCTAATACTCGGCGACGCCGGGTGTTTGTATGAGATGGATGGAAAAAAGAGGTTTGGGGTTATTTATGAAGGAGCCAAACACATAAAAAATATATTTCTGCCACTATCGTCACATTGTATGCTGACTGGTGTTTCTTCGTCTACATCACAATTCGACTTCGACTTAATTAATGAAGCGATAGCAAGATGTAGCCAGGAGTATTTTGTATGCGCTTCTCATTCTAATAACTTCTTAAAACTTCATGCCATAATTGGAAAGGATGCGGCAATTTTAAGCAATGACGAGTTAGAACAGATTGCCTATGAATTAATGCGAAGTTAATTGGAAAATAAAGACAGCAAGATAGTAGTTTCTGTCCCTATTTATTTCTAAAAATCAGCATTTAAAAAAAGGAGAGGGCAAATAATGAGGAAGATGCCTTTCGTCAGTAATATGTTGCAACATGCGTTCATCAACATCACTTCCATTTTTTCCTGCCACATTGTAGCTTTATTCTTGTTGCTGTTGATTATAAGTAAAATCGCATATGCCTATGAACCCATAATTGAGCACAACCATATTAATGTAACAAACAGTGATAACGAAAATATGACTTTAATTACTAAAAATTACGGTGCCATTTTAGCTTTTACAACAGATTATGTAGTACTTGGTGGTAAAGCAGTGGTTTCGCTATACGACCCCGAGTCGAACACGTCAATCACATCTGCAAATGTTACAAATGTAAATGTCAAATCAATCACAGATTCATTTGGCACTACTTTGCGTTTGTCGGAGACTGGCATAGATACTGGTTCTTTTCTAGGAACAATTCAAGTAGAGACTTTTAGTTCTTATGGTAGCGCAATAAGAGCCACTGTAGGAGATACGTTAACGGCAACGTTTACAGATGATCCAGATGCCAATGGTGGTGTTTCAACAGTAACGGATACTGCAATTGTTGTGTTAGGAGGGACAATACAGCCAACAGTTACAACTGGTTATGCTACAAACATACTATCAAATTCTGCAACTTTGAATGGGACGATTAATGCCAACGATTCAGAGACAAATGCATGGTTCGAGTATGGCACAAATAGTGGAGTATATACTAGTGTATCTTCAACTCAAAACATAACCGGAACAAGTAACACAACAGTAAGCATAGATATAAGTGGATTATCAGTAGGGACTACTTATTATTACAGACTTGCAGCACAGAATAGTGCTGGTACTGCTTACGGAAGTGAAATGTCATTTACTACTTTTGATACAGCCACGCCTACTGGTTCTATAAGCATTAATGGTAATGCTACCTATACCAATTCTACTACGGTTATACTAACGCTTTCAGCATTGGATGATGTTGGAGTTACTGGTTATTACATTTCTACTGATTCTATTACTCCATCAGCATCTGGCTCTGGCTGGATAGAGATAACTTCCACGACAAGTTACACCGAAGATATTTCGTATACCTTAAACAGCAGCGACGGTAGTAAAACGATATATGTATGGTATAAAGATGCTTTAGGAAATATATCAAATTATGCTACTGCTTCCATCATCCTGGATACAACCACACCAACGATAATTATTACCAGTCCTACATCAAGCGCTACATATATATCCACAAGCAATGTGGTAAGTCTGGATGGCATTGCCTTTGATTCTACAAGCGAAATAAACAGTGTAACATGGGTCAATAACAATGATGAAAGTAAAACGGCAACGGGAACTACCAGTTGGAGTATTTCAAACATAAGTTTATCGAGCGGAGATAACGTAATAACCATTACTGCTTATGATGGCGCTGAAAATACGAGTACCGATACAATTACAGTAACTTATTCACAACCGACACTGACACCAACGCCAACAGTTACATTGTTGCCATCGCCTACGCCAATTTTGGCACCTACTATAGAACCAAACAAAACGGGCATTATTTCCGGATATGTTATAGATAGAAGGGGCAATCCTATTGAATCTGTAAGAATAAGACTCAAAGGGACAAATACTAAAGTTTTAAAGAGGGCAACTTCAGATGAAGATGGAGTATTCGAATTTACAGATTTGGATGCAGATGCTTATATTATCACAGCATTAAAGAAAGGTTACAAGATAGTCAAACAGACGATAACACTTGAAGAAGGAGAAGAGAAAGACATTGAGGTTGTGATAAGGAAGTCGAGCAGAAGGATTACATTTGTTGAACATTAAGCTGTTTAAAATCGAGGATATGGTCAGACCTTCATAATTCAAATAAATGCTTATAACCAAAAAGAAAATTACTTTAGTAAAATAGAGTTATAAGCGCTAACAATTTAGTTTTTAAAAACTAAGAGAACATTAAAAAAATGTAGCCCCGTTAGGGGTGGCCTGTTTGTAGCCTGACAAAATTCATATTGAGGGGTCCAGGGTCAGTCACACCTTTACAGGCTGTCCGAGAATACAGGTTTTTTGAATTACTCATATCGAGAGGTACAATTTTGTTGAGGTAATCCAGCACAATGATATAATGAAGTACCAATGAGAACATCAAAACAAAATAACACCAGACAGCTACATTTTTGCTTCGAATCAACAATTTTACCGAAAAAACATTCTGATTCATTCATTGCCTTACCTGGAGAAAATCCGTGGAGAATTAATCATATGACGAAATTTAAACCATTTCATCAGTTCCAGAAACCCCTGATAGGGTTTACTCCAGAATCTTTTCTAGACTACATAGAGACAGTACTGCCAAAGGATCATCTGTGCAGATTAGTAAAAGAGGTAGTATTTTCATTAGATACAGAATCCTTAGAGGCCAAATATTCATTTTTAGGACAACGAACATATCACCCGAAGTTACTGGTAAGTCTCTTATTTTATGGGTATGCTACAGGGGTTCGCAGCAGTAGGAAATTGGAGGAGAAGTGCATCAGTGACCACATCTATATGTATTTAATGCAATGCTACACACCAGATCATCGGACGATCAGTGATTTCCGCAAGAACAATCTTAAAGAGATCGAGAAGTATTTTGTGGATATTGTAAGGATATTCAGCACGTTAGGCTATACCAGCGTAGGAAAGATATACATAGATGGAACAAAGCTCAAAGGCAATGCATCAGCGAAGCGGACGAAAGACCGTGCTGGGTTTGAGAAATGGCTTTCAGAGATAGAGGAGGAGATAACAACAGTATTAAAGGAAGCAGAAACTATCGACAATCGGGAAGACGAGACCTGCAAAATTGATCCGGAACAAGAGGCATTACAGAAGAAGTTATCAGATCGTACCTATCTGAAAAAGAAGATACAAGAGGCGCTGGAGATAATGAAGGAGGAAGGGAAAGAAAAGATCAATCTTACCGACAGGGATGCCAATCATATGAAATCCGGGGGAAGTAAAGACATACGTCCTGGATATAACTGTCAGGCAGCGGTAACTGAAAGTGGGATTATCGTGGCAGCGGAATCAGTAACAGATGCGAACGACCGGAATCAATTGAAACCGGTGATAGAGCAGGCAGAGTCAAATACCCAGGCAAAAGTTAAAGAAGTGGCGGCAGATTGTGGATATGGGAGTTATGCAAATTATGAATATCTGGAGCAAAGAGAAATAGATGGATATGTACCCGACAGTAATTTTCAACAATACAAATCGGGAGAGTACCAAAAAGAAGAACATCGGTATCACTACAGTAATTTTGTATATGATGAGATAAGTGATAGCTACGTATGTCCGGAAGGGAAACGATTAACATACTGGAAGACCAGAACAAATGAGACCGATAGCCGCAAGTGGAATCATAAAGTTTACAAGGGCACGGAGTGTGGGGCATGTGAGAAGAGGTCATTATGTACAAAGGCAAAGGCGAGAGAACTGCTAATAGATATCCGCGAACCTCTTTTACAAAAGATGAGAAAAAAGTTGGTATCTGATGAAGGAAAGCGAAAATATTTTATGCGTCAATATCTCATCGAACCAGTCTTTGGGCATCTGAAATTTAATATTGGGTATCGAAACTTTCTCTTACGAGGTCTGGAAAAAGTCCGTGCGGAGTTTCAGCTGATGTGTATTGGGTGGAATTTAAAAAAGATGTTGAAAATGGGAATAAGGCCCTCAACAGTGTAAGGTGATATCAGGAAAACAAGCTCTCCTTGGGTAGTTTCATGTACTTTTTATCCTCTTGAGATAAAATTATGATTTAGATGGAAATATTTTAACCTTTTTCTGACTTGTTTATAGATGGCATTTAATTTATACACAATTTACCTTGTCTTCTATTTTTGTTTATTTGCCATATTCCCGGACAGCCTGTAAAGATTTGACCCCTATTACCTGACCCCTATGACCCCAAGAGCCAAAACCTTCTTGACAAAAGATACGCACTACTATACTATGAAGTATAACATTTATCAAAGTATGACTATTTAGTGAGGTACAACTTATGGAATACATACTGAAGGTTTCACCGAAGGGACAAGTTACATTTCCGAAGAAATTGAGAGAAGCCCTTGAAGTAAAAGACTTCATAGAGGTTGAAATCAAGGATAGGAAAGCCATCGTTAGAAAACCCGAATCTGTAACAGACGACCTTGCGGGCTGCTTTAAAAAATATAGTCTTAAAAAGAAATTTACAGCGAATGGAGACGTAGAGAAAGCCGTTGAGATTACTGCCCATGAAATTGCCTAAAAAGATAATTGACGCCAACGTAATATTGAGATTTTTTCTCGAAGATGATGAGGAGAAATTCCAGAGGTCAAAGGAGTTTTTCAGGAAACTTGAATTCGGGGAAGATGATGCCCTTTTGACAGAGATTGTATTTGCCGAAGTCGTCTGGGTCCTACAGAAAGTTTATAGCATTCCGAGGAAAGAGATCAGCCCGATATTTCTGAAATTGCTAAATTATAATGGCTTAAAAACCGTTTTCAGCAAAGAAATCTTTTCAGAGAGCCTGAAATTGTACGCCGTTCACCCAGTAGATATTCAGGATATTTTTCTGGCGGTTTTGGCAAGAGTGAAGGGCAGCAAGATCATTTCTTTTGATAAAGCGGATTTCAAGAAATTGAAGGCTGATTTCTCGGAGCCTTAATATTCACAAGTGGTCAAGCCTTTCAAATAGAAAATCCTTCTTCAACGATAAAGATTTGACCCCTTTGATCCCTTTGATCTTCACCTTTGATCCCTTTGATCTTCACCTAAAATTAACAGGCTCGACCAATGGAAATACTTTTACGAGGCTACCTCTACGTTCACTTGAGTTACAACCCGAATAGTTGCTCGCCTGCCTTGTAGCAGACTTTGTCGATGGGCTTCAGAAGGTAATGTTTCCATATCCTTCTGCCATCCACGCTACATGGCTTTGGCTTTTACCATGACGGGACTTCCACCCGTTAGAAACGCTACTCTTCACTGGGCACGCTAATATTTAAGATACGATCCTCAGAATCCCTTCATACAGAACCCACCCCGGTCGCTCAATTTTTGATAGGCGGTGCCTATCC
>CAZPUD010000067.1:0-16167 GCA_964589115.1 uncultured candidatus Brocadiaceae bacterium
ATCAACAGCTAAATCGGCAACATAAAATATTGGATTCAAGTTAAAAACTTGAACCTGCGGAGGCAGAACAAACAATAGTTGTAAAACGAAGCGATTGCTTCGTTCGGGCGAAGTGGCATTTTGCTCTACATTGAAATAGTTAATTTAATGCTTAGGAATTTCAAAGTTTTCTATTATACAATTAACACACCCCTAACCCCTCTCAAGAGGGGAATTGGAGATGTTCTCAAGAGGGGAATTAGAAAGTCCCCTCCTGGGAGGGGATAGGGGTGGGTAAAAAATAAAAGCTGTTGTGTTTTTGTCTTTTAAAAACCTAACCTGGTTTAAATCTTCCCGATGGGACCGATGAATAATACCGACGTTTACCCTGAACGCAAACGGGTGCATTTTACACAAAATATACAAGGACTCCGATACATCCATGCCGGTGGAAATTGTACTGTAAAGGGTTTTACGCTTCTTGAGGTTGTTGTGGGAATTGCCATTATTGCAATCGTTGCCGGTACGCTGGCAACCATATATCCGTTTAATGTTGATATCGTAAGAAAAGGAGCGGAAGAAACGGAGATATCCCTGATGGCTCAATCGGTAAAAGACGCTATTATTACAGGTGTACGGGAAAATTATAATCCATATGATAATTCTTTCTTTTTTATTTTTGAGGGCGTGGCGGTTTGGATAAGGCTCCCTGCTATTGGTGAGGAGGCAGATTTTCCGGGGGGATATGGTGGAAATGGTTTTAAAGAAGCAGGAAAGCCTACGCTTGGTCTCTATCCGTCCGGGCTTTTATACAGAGGCCAGATTGTGCAGGTATTCCGGTTTAAAGACGGGTCGATAGAGATAAAGTCTTTAAATGATGAAGATGGTAACTATCTATATGATTATTTTATCGGGCCTCCTTTGGAAGAGGATTTTGACCTCAATGGAGGGTATACAGATGTTAACAGGAATGCCTTTCCCGATACCTTTGAAGATGTGGGTACCGATGGCTTGAGAGATAAATTAGAGCCGGGATATGACCCCATTCATAACCCCGATCCCGCTTGTGATAATTATGATCCTGTAAGGAATCCGTCCGGGACTGAAAGGAATGGGCGATTTGATGCAAAGGAAACATTTGCTGATCTTAATGGTGATGGGATAAGACAACTATCTGAAACATATACAGATGAAAATGGGAATGGACGATTTGATGGTGAAACTGATCTCAATGAAAATGGCTACCTGGGCGTTCCGGACTTTAGGACGGACACTTACGGTTATTACCCTCTTCAGATAAAGACGTATCTTCAGGACCCGTCAGTCCGGATTACAAACTATGGCTACACGATAAAGGTAATTAATGACGGCGGTAATGTATTTACCTTTGAGATCGCAGTATATAAAGATTTTTACAAGGTCAGGCCGGGTCTACAGTCAGCCCGCCAGGATATCCTTGATGCAATTGCATTACCTGAAGCAGACACAGGAAATGCAATAGACGATGATGGTGACGGCGTGGAAGACGACAAAGTAATTACCGACGCCGACCATAAGATAGACAGGGTAAATACACATCCTGCTGCATTACCTGAGATGCTTTTTGATGGGATGGACAATGACGATGATAATGATGACGGTACCTTTGGCGGTGTCAATGATGCCGTTGATGACGGCCTTGTCAAGCCGGATTTTGTAGTGCGGTTTCAGATGTTGTTCTGAGCTAATTGTGTAACAGTTCATATCACCACAGAGACGCAAAGAACGCAAAGAAAAAACTTTCTGCTATCAATTTAGTTTTTGAAAAATGAATTACCAATAAGCTCCATAGGAGCGACCTGTTTATCTGTTAATCATATACAGGTCGCTCCTGACGGAGCTATTTGTCATATTGAATTTTATTAGGCTACAAACAGATCGCCCCTAACGGGGCTACTACACTGTCAACATAATTGTTAATAATAGATTATATAGTATCTGTCATTGCGAGGGCGTTTTTCCCGAAGCAATCCCTTTTGAAGTATCCAGGAGATTGCTTCGGAAAAGACCCTCGCAATGACATGCTATAACTCTTTTGGTTATTCACATACCGTTACAAATAATGTTGACAGTTTCCTGGCTTTTTCAAAAAACTAAATTGATACTCTTTCATTAACCCGGTGCTTCGCCTTGCTGGATATAAAATTATCCGTGGTGTATATTATGAAAATTACATGTGGCTTTACCCTGCTGGAAACCCTGATATCTGTTGTTTTAACGGCAGTCATTACCACAGGGCTGCTCTTCTTCCTGAAAATGGGGATGAGTCACAATGAGATGCTTCAGGAACGCTCGGATATATACAGGGAAGCAGGCCGTATTATGAATATGATACGCGCCGATCTCTCGACCGCAGTTGCCGTAACGGATATGGAATATTTTGATAATGTGAACGGTGATGCATTTTTTAATTATAGAGTGGATACAGTAATCGGGGACATTGGTATTCCTGTCGATGATCCCTGGACATTCGACTTAAGAGAGGATGCTTATCCTCCACAAGACAATCCCGATACGCCAGGTTTCAACGAATCCCTTCTTAATTATGAAAATCTTCCCTATGGAAGAACCTATGATTACGTGGCGGGCATTACTAATAGCGGGAATATGGATGTGATTTACTTTAGAGGGAGCATTACAAGAGATAATAAAAAGGTACCGGCAAATATATGCTATCGGCTTGTAAGAAAAAAGGCGTCAGGAGCATTGATAGTGGATACAGGTATTGATGGGAAATCGGACGAGGATGAGGCGGAATTTCATCCGGTGGCGAATGTCGACCCGGAATACGATAACTACGACCCAGTCTTTAATGGCACGGCGACGGAAATGAATGGCTTTATTGATCGACCGGGAGAATCGGGTGAAGATGTAGACGCTATTTTAAGCAGCGAACGTAAGTTTGAATTACAACGTATTGTAACTACGTGGGAAGGTAATAAACCTGTAACGGGCCAGGAAATATTATCAAAGTCAGTAGTTGCTTTTGATATATTCTATTATGATAGACGCCTAAAACAGTATACGGAACCTAGGACTACCATTAAAAGATTCTCATATCCCCCTGATGTTGGAGTAGTAGGGCGGTTTGGAACACAAACGCCACACAGGTTTTCGTTTGGTGATATGTCTACAGAGTATTTTATTAATCATGGTGCAGAAATAAAAAGTATTGTATCAAAAAACGATCATGTATTCTTGTGGGATTTGTGGGAAAATAATATCGAATTCAATACCTATGAAATAAGTGAAGTGTATGACAGCAGCAAAAAGATGCAGTTTAAAGAGTTTGTATCTTCCCCGGTAGGACCGAATACTGCCGTCCAGTTCATCCCTGCCGGTGAATTTGATGCGGGCGGAATGCTTTTCTGCCCTGCTGTAAAGGATAATTTTGTGAACCTCAAAGCAGGCGATCGGGTGTTTCTGCAGCAGTGGAATAGTGGTAAGATAGATTTTGCAGTAAAACCAGACCTCTATACCATAATTAATAAGCGGGGGAACAGGCTGGTTCTGGATTTAAAAGGACAGGAACCCGTTACGGGTACCGGCACGGTCTTTTTCCGGGCTGCATATCTCCCGCCGGGGATCAAGATAAATATGACATGGCGTGCAGACCGGCTGTCGGAAAATTGCGGAAAACCCTCTTATATATCGCTGAGTAATACAATCGCATTGCAGGAATAACTGTACAGCGTGGTGAAGACACGACCAGAAGAAATACGAAATTCGAATATCGAAATGCGAAACAAATTCGAATGACCAAAATTCAAAAAAGAGAAACCACAGATTGCACAGATGACACAGATATAAAATAGGAAATACGAAATTCGAAATACGAAACAAATTCGAAAATACAAAATCTCAATGACAAAAACCTCATTTCGATTGATAGAGAAAGGATTTCTTTATCTGTTTAATCCGTTTAAACCGTTTAATCTGTGTAATCTGTGTCATCTGTGGTTCCTATGTGTTTTAGTCATTCAGAAATTAGAATTTAGGATTTGTTTCGGATTTCGATATTAGAATTTAGAATTTATATGCTTCAACATATCTACAAAATTTTGTCGATATTGAAGTGCTAAGCGCCTAATCGGGGTCAAAGACTATGTCATCAGAAAATACGGATGAATTTGAACGGTTTGTCAGTACTAATGAGTCGATGAACGGAGAAGGTATCCTTGCCAATTTCTCTGCCTCAACTGAAGTGAAGGGAATACGCAGCTCCCGGGATGGGTTTCCACTTGTTGAATTAGAAGGTGTTAATTTAACACCGGAATTAATCAGGTCTGTTCCTGAAGACCTGATAAAAAGGCATTGTATTATCCCTGTACACAGCGAAGGAGGATCGTTAACTATTGCCTTGTCAAACCCGGTAGATTCGATGGTCCTTGACGATATACGGTTTTTTATAGGCCATGACGTAAGGTTTGTTACCGCCGAGAAGAATATTATCGAAGGATTAATACAGAAGCACTATTCGAACGAGATCTATCCTATTCAGTCAGGGACACAAACGCCGCCTCTTACTGCAAGGTCTGACCTTACTTACCATGATGATGTGATTGTGGAATTGGTTAACACGATGATTTCGGATGCAATATCGATGGGTGCCAGTGACGTGCATATTGAACCGATGGAGACGTACCTCCGGGTGCGCTACCGGATTGATGATTTTTGTTATGAGGTCAATTCTCTTGAAAAAAGATTGCAGCCCACTATTATATCACGTATTAAGGTAATGGCAGGCCTTGACGTTGCAGAAAAGAGAATGCCGCAGGACGGCAGGATAAAAATACAGCGTTCCGGGGAAGATGTCAGCTTAAGGGTCTCAACTCTGCCTGTAGTGCACGGAGAGAGTGTTGTATTACGGGTGCTGGATAAGTCGAACGTCAGGAAAGGACTGGAAACCCTGGGATTGCTCGAAGGAGACCGTAATATCCTGGGTTCCACTATTGACATACCGGATGGTATGGTAATCGTTTCCGGGCCGACAGGGAGTGGAAAGACGACAACGTTGTATGCCCTTTTACATGAGTTGATGAGACCTGAGGTGAAGATTATTACCATTGAGGATCCTGTCGAATATATCCTAGATGGAGTGAATCAAATCCAGGTAAATGCTGAACGTGGTTTCGGACTTATCCTGAAACATATCTTAAGGCACGATCCGAATGTCATCATGGTGGGAGAGATGCGTGATATGGAATCGGTTGAGATCGCCATGCGTTCTGCGCTGACCGGTCATAAAGTCCTGAGCACGCTCCACACCAACGATGCCCCATCGGTTATTACCCGTTTAATCAATATGGGACTTCCTCCCTTTATGGTCAATGCATCGGTGCAGGCGGTTGTCTATCAACGGTTGGTGAGGACGCTGTGTAAAAAATGCAGGGTTCCTTTCAAGCCTTCAGAGGCCGAGGTTTTATCCTGGATAGGAAAAGAGCAGTGGGAGGGCTTTTATGGAGAATGGTACTGTGAAAATGACGTTGTATGGTTTAACCCCGGGGGCTGCAGGGAATGTAATTTTAGCGGTTACCGGGGGAGAACCGCTCTCTTTGAGATCATGATTCTGGGTGAAGAAATTAAGGAATTGACAAAAAACAGGGCATCGTCAACGATGATCAGGAAGGCAGCACTATCGCAAGGCATGCGTGCTATAAGGATAGACGGGCTGATAAAGGTCATGAAGGGAATAACATCGGTCAGCGAGGTGTTGAGGGTTACCGATGGAAGATAGCCTGCCGGTGATGATAAAAGATATTGAAACTACAGATCTCACGGATTACGTAGCGTGGCATAACCACAACCAAAAAGATTTTAACCACGAAGGGCACGAAGGATTTGTTGTAGCTGTTCAACTCACCGCAAAGACGCAAAGGACGCAAAGGAAAAACCTAAAAAAGGAAATCCGAAGTACGAAATCCGAAACAAATTCAAATGACCAAATTTCAAAAAAGAGAAACCACAGATTGCATAGATGACACAGATATAAAATACGATGGACGAGAGACGATGGACGACGGACGAGGGGCAGATGGGTGGATGAGTAG
The DNA here is from genome assembly GCA_964589115.1 of uncultured candidatus Brocadiaceae bacterium. GTDB lineage: Bacteria > Planctomycetota > Brocadiia > Brocadiales > Brocadiaceae > JBDIVL01. The sequence continues at coordinate 6,069 of CAZPUD010000067.1, forward strand.
ATGAGTAGATGAGTGATGGGTTAAATACCCATTTACTTAACCAGGGGTTCTTTATGAAAAACGAATTAGGCAGCAGATTTGTCATGGTTTCCGTTTTTCCGGATCACGGGTCACGTTTCTTTTTTACCCATGTGAATCCGTGACTAACAGAATTGAAGTAAAAAAATCTTTAGAATATATTTAAAGGTTACCTATGGAAAATAACCCGATTGGGATGACCAAGGAGGTGTTTTACGGCCTTGAGAGGCAATTTCAGGGCAATGCGGCAGAGAAAGATTTAAGGGTACTTGCTACACAGCCCGAAATAATCAGGGGTTTGAATTTTATCCTCACGGAAGCCGTCAGGCTCAAGTCAAGCGACATTCATCTGGAGGTATGTCATGACCGGTATGTGATTAAATTCAGGATAGACGGCTTGCTTCATGAAATGCCGCCGGTGCCTTTTCAGCTTGGCGTTGGCCTTATAAGCAGGATTAAGGTGCTGGCAAGGTTAAATATATCGGAAAAGGTACTGCCTCAGGATGGCAGAATTACTATCAATGTAGACCAGAAGGTTATCGAATTGAGGATATCCGTTATACCGATGATTTTTGGAGAAGGGGTTGTAATAAGGATTCTGGATAAATCATCAGTTAAACTGGATTTGTTGAGGTTGGGTATCAATGGCGAGTGTCTCGTGATGATCAGGGAGAACATGAAGAAATCAAATGGTATTATCCTGGTTACCGGCCCAACAGGTTCGGGAAAGACTACAACACTCTACGCCATACTGAATGAATTGAACCAGTCAGATGCGAAGATCATTACGACGGAAGACCCTGTAGAGTATGAGATCGGCGGCATTATGCAGGTTGAGGTCAGGCCGGAGATAGGTTTGACCTTTGCATCTTCCCTGAGGAGCATTTTACGGCAGGACCCTGATATTATCCTTATTGGTGAAATCAGGGATATGGAAACGGCAAGGATAGCTATCGAGGCATCACTTACCGGTCACCTCGTTCTGAGTACGATACATACAAGGAATACCGTTGGTACGATATCAAGGCTTGTTGATATGGGAGTGGAACCTTATCTCCTGGCGGATACGGTTAACTTAATAGTGGCACAAAGGCTTGTAAGGGTAATATGTAAAAATTGTATTGAATCCTATATTCCGTCAGAGGACGAAGTCTTGTTACTTGATACCGGATTTCAGGATACACCTGTTTTTTACCGCGGCAGGGGATGCCAGCAATGTAACTTTACCGGCTATCGGGGAAGAACGGGGCTTTTTGAGATAATGAATATTACCGATGATGAGAGGAAACTTATCAGTGCGATGGATATTACTGAATCGCTTTCCAAAATGGTCAAGGAGAAAGGCATGGTAAGCCTCAGGGAGTATGGAGTGAAGAAAATGCTTGAGGGGATAACGACATATCAGGAAGTTATGGAGAATACCTATGTCATATTTTGAGGTAAAGGCGATAAACCTGCGTGGTGAGTTTGTGATAAAGCGGGTCAGGGCGAGGGATGCCGAGGAGGCGGTGAGCATGATTAAAATGAAGGGGTTTTTCCCTTATTCCCTGCTGCCGGAAGATGTTGTCCAGGTACTTCATTCTCCAGAACCAAAGCAGGAGAGTCGTTTCAGAAGGATAGAACTCTTTTCGCTGCTCACATCTGTTCAGGGTATAAAGAAGAAGGACATTGTAGAGTTTACCAGGAAGCTTCGTATATTCGTACAGGCGGGTATCCCTGTTTATCAATCTCTTACGATATTACAGACGCAAACAAAAAAGAGGAGGCTGATAAAAATCGTTAAAAACGTTGCCGATAACGTTGAAGCAGGGAAAAGCCTTACGGAATCACTCGCACGTTATCCAAAATATTTTAATAAACTTTACCTTGGTTTAATACACGCGGGGGAGGCAAGCGGAAACCTCGTGGAGATCTTAATAAGGTTAGAAAATTACCTGGATAAGATACTGAAAAGGAAATCAAAGCTCATTTCCGCTTCAATTTATCCGAGTATTGTCATCCTGATGACAATAGGAATCATATCGATTTTAAATATTTTTATCATCCCGAAATTTACAAAGGCATATCAATCCATGCGAATGGAATTGCCTGGGATAACGACAACGGTACTCTCGGTAAGCACGTGGCTGAGTAAACACTGGTACGTTGTCATCTTTACCCCCATTGCGATCGTTGCCCTGATAAAACTGATACGGTTTACGAAACACGGAAGGCATGTAACGGACTCCGTGTTGCTTTCTATCCCCCTTATAGGCCATATTATCCAGAAATCAAATTTGTCGCTATTTTACCGTACAAGTGCAACACTTCTGAAAAGTGGCGTCATGGTACTGGACGTCTTAAAGGTGTCATGTTCTGTGATTAAAAACGTTGTTATCAACCGCGAAACCGAATTAATCATGAGGGGGGTTTATGAAGGGAAGGCGATGAACGAAATGATGAAGCGCAGCCGGTTATTCGATGCCTTTGCAGTACATATGGTAGAGGTGGGCGAAACGTCCGGTATGTTCGGTGAAATGCTGGAAGAGACAGCAAACGTTTATGATGAAGAGCTTGATGTACTGTTTAAACGGCTGGAGAGTTTGCTGGAACCCCTTATTATTATCGTCCTTGCTGGAATCGTAGGGACAGTGATTATCGCCCTCTATATGCCAATGGTAAAGTTAACCCAGACACTTGGGAACATGAGATAAAATAATTGCTTGATAATTAATTTTCTTTTTTTTATAATGCCGATACTGAGACTTATTCTCATCGTATAAAAATTTTGGAAATCATGGGCAAAATACAGACGGCCGCCGTGTCCTCGCGGTTAGTTCGATCGTTTCGATTAAACCAAAATGTTTTCACGTTTGCCTACTAGTGCCAGCAAATGTTTTGTTCCTAACCCGAACAAGCCGGAAGAGTTCTACGATGGAAATTTACGATTTTAGATTTACGAGTTACGATTTTTTTAAATCTCAAATCGTAATTCGTAAATCGCAAATTTTTGCCAAAAGTGCCAAAATAATTTTAGGAAGGTACTAACAATGTGCTATAAAAAGTAGCTAAAGGTATAATTAGTGCTTAAGAATTTCAAAGTTTTTCATAATACCATTAACACACCCCTGACTCCTCTCAAGAGGGGAATTGGAGATGTTCTCAAGAGAGAATCGAAAAGTCCCCTCTCGGGAGGGTATTTAGGGGTGGGTAAAAATGAAAGTCGTTGGGTTTTGCCTTTTAAAACTCAAACTAATTTAACTTGCTTTCACATTTCCCGCTTTTCTATTTAATTATAAACAAGGGCAGATAACTATGAAGCTTTTTAAAAGAATAGGCATTAGATTTTTTCTCTTAACTGTATTACTTCTCTTATCCAAAACTACTTTTGCAGGTGTATCTTACATCCTGAGCAGAAATGCCGATTACTTAACCGATGACAGGGCGTTTCTGAAAACTGATACTATCTATGTTCAGGTAGCACAAAATATACTTGATTACAGGGGAATAAAAAAATCATACTTCACCCTGCAGTCGAAAAAGGCTAAAAAAAAGACAAAACATCTTTTAACATGGGACGGCGACCTGGATGCCTTTACAGGTTTTGCCTCACTTAAAAGTTATGCTGTCGGGGATAAAATAACTATTCTTATAAATTTACAGGGAAAGAAGGCAAAGAACAAGATTGTCAGAAAGGCGAATTTTGTTATAGGTCATTCCGGGCAATGGCAACTAACAGGAAATGTCTATGAAAAAACTCCGGGCAGCGGCAAACAACCGCTTGCAGATGCACGTGTGCGAATTCAAGGTGCTGCCGATATTGATCCGGAAGACGAAAGCTATTATCCCGAAGAAGAGAATAGATTTGTCATTTCAGATCAGGATGGAAGTTTTTCGCTGGACTACGAAGGTATTTCCGGCCAAACAATTGTTGTCGCAGCAGGCAAAGAGGGATATAAGAATGCAGGTGTAAAGGTAACTTTGGGAAAAGAAAAAGATAATAAGGTCGGCATCAATCTCTCCCAGATCATTGAAGAAGACCATCCTTCATACGAGTACAGGTCTTCCAAAACCTGTAAAAAATGCCATAGTAATATCTACAATGACTGGGAGGGTACCGATATGGCCAATGCAGCCATAAATCCTATTAATCAGCTTGTCTTCCTCCTCTACACGGCATGGTATGTAACCGGTGACAGGGCTAATTTTGCAGATACATCCATTTTTGATGATCCTAATCCGGTATTTGTCGGGGATAAGGGGAAGGTATTTGAGGACTCAACAGGCCAGCGGTACAAGATTATGGGAGACGCGGGACATCTGCATGATTGTGCGGACTGTCATTCACCATCGTATGCATCGAGGGTTCAGGAAGACGGCGTTACACCCATGTGGGACATGAGGGCCGGTGTGCTTACTGACGAAGATAAACTCTCCTTAATAGATAAACAGGGTGTTCACTGTGATTTCTGTCATAAGGTAAGAAATGTTCATGACGAAGAAGAGTACTGGACCGAACCCGGCGTAAACTATAAGGTAGACCTCCTGCGTCCTGACCCTCTGCTGAAAAGCTCTTTGGAAGGTAAAATCATGTTTGGGCCGTTTGACGACGTTGTTTATAAAAATATGCAGGCATCCTATGTCTCTCAATTTAAAAAAAGTGAGATATGCTCCCCGTGCCATCAGGATGCAAGAAAACTCTATCTTCAGCCGGTAGATGAGAACGATCAGCCTGTCGGTGATCAAATTGAACGCATTCTCTGGAGCGAAGATACCTACCGGGAATGGCGTTTCAGCGGCTATAGCGGCCTGGAAGAGGATTATCCTGTGGATAATTATGCAGGGAAGGTACTGCAATGTCAGGATTGTCATATGAAAGACCCGCCGCCGGACCCGGCTACAGGTAAATCAATATCCGGTTACACGGAAATTACCGATCCTTTTTATATGCAGGATAAAAGAAGATATGCTGCCAGCCGTGATCCCCGCACGATTTATCCACACCGTTTTGAGGGTACAAATCAAAACGCATCCGTGGGAGAAAAAAAGCGGTATCTGGAGTGGGCTGTAGACCTTACTATTACCAACACTAAAGTAGAGGGAGGAATCGTAAGTTTTGATGTAAATGTAGTGAATTCCCATACAGGCCATACGTATCCATCGGGTGTAACCCAGCGGAATGTTGTCCTTCTCGTGGAAGCTGTACAATCGGGAACTTCTCTTATCCAAACGAATGACCAAACAATAGACACACCTGGTGGTAATTTTCCGGATGGATATTATGAGGGAGAAGGGGACTATGCTGGAAAGCCAGGCAAGATTTTTATGAAACATAACAGGATGGTGGTTGATAACGAAGAACTGGACCCTTTTTTCAACGATATCCTGTATGCCTTTGCGGTTGAAGAACTGTATGACACCCGTATTAAGGCAAATCAAACAGATGCAACCCATTATGAATTTCAGACAATAGATAACAATGAAATAACCATTACGGCAAGGCTTATCTACCGTTTTCTGCCCAAGGGCACATTGGAATTTGCAGCAATGAACGGGTATGTCATTTCCCTGGAAGAGAATGATTATGAGTCACATAATGTTGAAATATCTGTAGTACCGTGATTAAGGAATTTTCAAAGTTTCAGGGTTGGTTCAATCGTCTACGATTGAACCGAAACGTTTAGTGTGTTTCATACGCCTGGAGTAAATAAAACGCACAGGCAAATGCTAAACGAATGGTTCAATCTACAAGATTGAACCAACCTTAAGGTAGAAATGTCTGTAGTACCATAATTTAGGTGCTTGGTTCCTCTATATTGGCAAAATTTTGTCTACATGCCGAAACGTTTAAATTCGAAATTCGAATATCGAAATACGAAACAAATCCTAAATTCTAATTTCTGAATAACCAAAACACATAGGAACCACAGGACTAATATCGAAATACGAATGTCGAAATCCGAAACAAATCCAAAATCTTAATTTTCAAATGTTCGAAACGTGGTTTTTGTCATTGAGACTTTGTATTTTCGAATTTGTTTCGGATTTCGGATTTTGGGTTTCGTATTTTATATCTGTGTCATCTGTGCAATCTGTGGTTTCTCTTTTTGAATTTCGGTCATTCGAATTTGTTTCGTATTTCGTGCTTAGTATTTCGGATTTCCCTAACATTAAAGTTATCGTGAACAACAAAAGCGAGCAGTATGAGATACACTAAACAATTATCTTTAATGAAAGATTGTGTTGCTTTTTCAGAGGCGTATTCCATGTCCTTGGCTTTGCCAAGAGCAGGTTCTAAGAGATATAACTCCGTGGAGGAAGGGTTAAAAGTGACATATAAAAACGTACAAATACATGATTTGATAAACGTTGTGGTAAGCATATTAGATGCGAGAGATCCATGTACATTCATTCACTCATGGAGGGTTGCGGAATTATCTGTTCTTATATCTGAAAACATGGGTTTGCCAAAAGAGAGGGTTGAAAAGATACATATTGCTGCCCATTTACATGACATTGGCAAGATCGGAGTTCCGGACAAGGTCTTGAATAAGAGCGGGAAATTGAGTCATGATGAGATACTTCAGATGCAGGCACATCCTCGGATCGGATTCAATATCATCGAAAAACTGCCGATTCTTAAGGAAATATCACTCATAGTTCTTTATCACCACGAGCGGTTTGATGGTTTAGGATATCTGGAAGGTTTAAAGGGGGAAGATATTCCTCTTGAATCAAGGATTATTTCTGTTGTGGATGCCTTTGATGCGATAACTTCTGACAGACCATACAGAAAAGCAAAAAGTTATGATGAATGTTTTGAAGAAATCAATACCCATGCCGGGAGTCAGTTCTGTCCCACGATAGTAGAACATTTTATGAATATCAGGCACCTTATTCCAGGGGCACTCGCCAAATTTGGCAGAAGGGTAATCAACCATATCGCTTTTGTGGGTCATGAGGAATTAATGCACTCAAGAAAGTTAATATAGTCAATAGAAGAGGGAAAATGTTGATGGATTTATCGATGCTAAAACCGGGTGAGAGGGGGAGAATAAAGGATATAAAGGCGGCAGGCCCTCTCAGGAGAAGGCTTATGGATATGGGGATACTTGCTGATGAGGAGGTAAAGGTGGTAAAGAAGGCCCCTTTCGGTGACCCTGTTGAAGTAATGATAAAAGATTATAGTCTTTCTCTCAGGATAAATGAGGCAAAAGTTATCCTGGTAACAACCGGAGACAGTTTCCATAGATCGTCTCCTCAGGTACCAGGGGCTGAAAAATCGCAAAAAAGAACGATTACTGTTGCTGTTGCCGGGAACCCCAACTCAGGAAAATCTACACTGATCAATGCCATTGCAGGCACAAGGCTGCATGTGGGCAACTGGCCGGGCGTTACTGTCGAAAAGAAAGAGGCAGTGCTGGAATACAAGGGGAAGAAAATAAAATTGGTAGATCTACCGGGTACATATAGTCTGAGCCCTTATACCCAGGAAGAAATCATTGCAAGGGATTATCTTGTACATGAAATACCCGATGTAATTGTTAATGTGGTAGATTCCACGAATCTTGAAAGAAACCTGTACCTTACGGTACAGTTACTGGAGCTGGATATACCAGTTGTCGTTGCGTTAAACATTTATGATGAGGCGAGAAAGAAGGGGTACAGTATTGATGTTGGGGCTATGGAAGAGATGCTCGGCGTTAAAGCCGTTACAACCGTAGCAACAGAAAGGACAGGTTTAAATAACTTACTCGCAGCCGTTTTAAAAGTCGCTGATAATCCTTCCGGGGAGCATTCTCGATTAAATTATGATGAGGACATTGAGTCAGTTGTTTCTGAACTTAAACAAAAACTAAAACAGGATTATAGTTCCCTTATAGGAAATTATCCAATAAGATGGCTTATATTTAAGCTTCTGGAGGGAGACAGCCGTGTTTTTAAAGAGGTAAGCCAAAGCGGTACTATTCCGCCTGTTGCAGATTCCGTCCGGCACCTCCGACAAATGTACGGAGATGATATCGAATCCATTATGGCAAATACAAGGTATGCAAAGGCAACGGAGGTGGCACTTCGGGCTTTAAAAAGGCCTGAAATCAGGAAGAAGGAGTTTACAGAAAAGATAGACGGCATTATACTTAATAAATTCCTTGGTGTGCCCATATTCCTTGCCTTGATGTGGTTTGTGTTTAAATTTACTTTTGATGTATCAACACCGCTCGTTGATTGGATAGATGCTGTGATTTCCGGCCCGCTGGACAAATGGGTAGTGATAGCGCTCGAAATGATACACACGCCGGCATGGGTAATTTCTTTGATAACGGAGGGGGTGATAGCAGGCGTTGGATTCGTAATAATGTTTGTGCCCGTGATTTTCCTGATGATGTTTTTCATTACATTCCTTGAAGGATCGGGTTATATGGCAAGGGCTGCATTTGTCATGGACAGGGCAATGCGGATGATAGGTCTGCATGGAAAGTCTTTTATTCCCATGATTCTCGGATTTGGGTGCAATGTGCCTGCGATTTGTGCGACGAGAATCCTTGAGAATTCAAAAGATAAGATCCTCACAGCTTTGTTAATTCCACTGATGTCTTGTGGTGCGAGGCTTCCTATTTATGTTCTTTTTATTGGTGCTTTTTTCCCCGAAAACTCCGGTACCATGTTATGGTCGTTATATGTTATGGGAATAGTTCTTGCTGTTATCATGGGAATAATTCTTAAAAAAATATTTTTTAGGGGTGAACCTTCCGTATTCATTATGGAGTTACCACCATACAGAATGCCGTCCTTCAGGAATCTTTTTGTTTATACATGGGAAAGAGGGAAACACTTTCTGGTTAAGGCCGGTACGTATATCCTTTTCGTTTCAGTACTGGTGTGGTTTCTCCTAAATCTGCCGTGGGGTGTTGAACATAAAAAAGATTCTTACCTTGGAATTGCAGGGCAAAAGATATCTGTGGTATTTAAGCCGCTTGGGTTTGGAAATTGGGAAGCTGCTTCATCACTGATTACCGGTATAATTGCGAAGGAGATAATTGTTGGTACCATGAGTGAAATATTTATTGAGAACAGGGAAGTTGAAGAGAGATCCCTACAAACTTTTCCTGAGGATTTAAAAGAAAGCGGGATTTCTTTTGTAAAGGCAATAAGGGATTCTGTAATAAATATGTTTTCACCTTTAAAAATCGTAAGTATTTCTGCAAAAAAAGATGAAAAACCCACACTCCTAAGGAGTGTACTCCAGGGTACATTTACTCCCCTGAGTGCCTACGCCTTTTTAGCGTTTGTGCTTCTCTACATGCCGTGCATTGTGGCAACCGTTGCTATGAAGAATGAATTTGGTTCCTGGAAATGGATTGTTATTTCACTTGTATATCAGGGTATTCTTGGCTGGACGGTGGCATTCGGAATTTATCAGACGGGAAGGTTATTGGGTGTGGGATAAGAGATTTGAGAAAGGGGTTTAACCAAGAAATTCCTAGCGCGGCCTTTGGCCGCAACCAAATTCGAAATACGAATATCGAAATACGAAACAATTTCAAATTTGGCAAAAATTTACGAATTACGATTTTAGATTTACGATTTTTAAATCCCAAATCCCAAATCGTAAATCTAAAATCGTAAATTTCATTTAGTTACTCTTCCGGTTCATTCGGGTTAGGAGGTATACAATGGCAATGGTAGCCATGCATGAGATGTATGTCGGTGAGACTTCAGAAATAGTCTTTTTTGATGGAAATAATCCCGAAATCAAAAGGCTTCGGGATATGGGGCTAAGAGAAGGTAAGCTGGTGGATCTCATTTACTACGATCCTGTTATAAGCAATAAGATCGTTATCGGTATTGATGATACGAGAATTGCTTTTGACAGCCATGTTGCCCATGCGATAAAGGTAAGACCTATTAAAAGCCATTATGAGACTTTCAAGATAAGGGCACTCTATGACCCTCTTACTCAGTGTCTCAACAGAGATGCGACTGAACATATTATGAGAATCGAATATGAGAAATTCGTGAATAAGGGAATTCCTGCATCTCTCCTTTTGGTAGATATTGATTATTTTAAAAAGATAAATGATACCTATGGACATACGGCAGG
>CAZPUD010000068.1:0-16153 GCA_964589115.1 uncultured candidatus Brocadiaceae bacterium
CTACAAGATTGAACCAACCTTAGTCGCTGCCAAAGGCAGCCTAATTTAAAATTTTAATGAAGGAGATAAAAACTTAGGTGAGATTAAAAGATACTGCATTTACTGTAAGGGTTGAACGTGCTGTCCTCTTTCGTGTTATGCTGTTTGATGACCGCAACGGTGAGGAAGCACCGCTGGAAGAACTTAGACGATTGGCGGAAACTGCAGGAGCAAGGGTTGTAAGTACTGTAGTTCAGAACAGAATGAATATTGACCCGATATATTACATTGGAAAGGGAAAAGCCCTTGAATTATCAAATATTGCAAAGGAGTTAGATGCCGATGTATTTATTTGCGACGATGATCTTACTCCTGCTCAGGTGAGAAATTTAGAAAAAATCATTGGAAAGAAGGTGATAGACAGAAGTGAATTGATTCTGGATATATTTGCCACCCGTGCGAAGACATTTCAGGCCAAATTGCAAGTAGAATTGGCCCAATTGGAATATACAAAGCCGAGATTGAAGCGGATGTGGACGCATCTTTCCAGGATTGAGGGCGGTATCGGGACAAGGGGACCCGGTGAAAAACAGTTAGAGGTTGACAAACGTATCATAGCAAGAAAGATCCAGCATCTGAAAAAGAAATTGAGCGAGGTGGAAAAAAGGCAAGAACGGCTGGTCGCCTCACGTAAGGAATTTTTTACGGTATCCATCGTCGGATATACTAATGCCGGAAAGTCTACTTTGATGAATACCCTGACGGATGTGGACACATTTGTCGAAGATAAGCTGTTTGCGACACTTGATACGAAGACAAGTATGTGCAGATTAGAAAATGGGAGAGATATCTTAATAAGTGATACGGTAGGTTTTATCAAGAAACTGCCTCATCACCTTATTTCTTCGTTTAAGGCAACACTTGAAGAGGCCAGACATGCCGACCTACTGCTCCATGTTGTAGATATTAGTTCGCCCGAGGTCCAGAAACAAATTGAAGCGGTAGATATGGTGCTGAAAGAACTTGGGTGCGATAAAAAGCCAACTATTATGGTATTTAATAAGGCAGATGCCCTGAAAGATGAGTCGATCATTCCATTGATTAGAAACCGCTATGAGAATTGTGTTGTGGTCTCTGCAAAGACCCGGCAGGGAATTGAATATCTGAAGCAGAAGATCACAGAAGTCCTTGAGCGGAATTTCATTCATGTAGAAGTCTCATGCGATGCAAGTAATGGGAAACTAATTGCATATCTTCATGAGAATGCCCGCATTTTAAGCAGTAAATTTGATGACCACCGGGTGACATTTAGACTGTTTATGGAAGATAAGCTGGTACATAAACTGTCCATGCTGGGTGATAACGTTCAGATAAGAGCAATCAAACAGTCAGATGTGTTTTAGCATTCAAACATTAGAACTTAGGATTTGTTTCGTATTTCGGGATTCGGATTTAGAATTTAAACGCTTCGACATATCGACAAAATTTTGTCGATTGTTAGGCGCTACGCGCCTGGCAACCTCTGTGATCTCAGCGTTCTCTGCGGTAATTGATGGAGTTAAGATTGTACCTCGCCGGTTTCAGCCTGAAGATAATAAATAAGGTTAATGATGTAATAAACATCAATATACTTATAATCTGCGCTATGGTAAGGAAATTAAAGAACAGCGGATTATCTCCCCGAAGTGACTCCATCCAGAACCTTATGACAGGATAAATAATGCCGAAAAGGAAAAGCACCTCTCCATCCCTCTTCCGGTATTTGAAGTACATACATAATATAAAGAAAAGTGTAATATTTAAAAGGGATGAATATAGCTGTGCTGGATGGACGGGTAGAGCATGTGTGTCGGAAAGATGGATTAGCCCAAGCTCATGATGATGGATGAAAACAGGACTGCCGTCAACCATGCCTGTTTTGTCTAATGTTCTCGGAAACCGGACTGCCCATGGGATATGTGGTGCAATTTTTCCAAAGCAGCATCCGTTCAGGAAACACCCGATACGGCCGAAACCAAGACCTAACGCAACAGAGGGCGTAATGATATCAAATATCTTAAGGAAAGGCAGCTTATACTTCTTAATAAGAATAGAAAGGGTGATAAAACCTGCAAATACCCCTCCATAGTAAACTAAACCTCCTTCGTAAATCCTAAAAATACTTAGAAGATCATTTTTGTAACTCTCGAAGAATTGGAAAACGAAGAAGAGCCTTGCCCCGATAATGGCGGTACAGAGTACATAAATTGCCAGATCTGTGATCTTGTTGGGATCAATGCCTTCTTTTTTTGCCCTCCAGCGGGCAACGATAACGGCCGATAGAAAAGCAAGCATCAACATAAATCCATAAGCATAGATGGGGATGCTTTTCTGAAGGAAGGGCAGGGGAATTTCGAATAAAATCCTTCTCATGACTGGAGGGTTTTAATTAGTTTATTGTTCTCGTCTACCAGGATAATTTTAGGCTTCCAGTTCCTTGCTTCTTTATCTTCAACAAGGCAGTAAGAGATTATAATGACGCGGTCACCCGGCTGTGCCCATCGTGCTGCAGCCCCGTTTAAGCAAATAATACCCGAATCAGATTCTCCCTCAATAACGTAGGTTTCTACACGGGTTCCGTTATTAATATTAAGCACCTGTACCCGCTCATAATGCAGGATGTCGACACTGTCCAGAAGGGTCTTATCTATGGTAATGCTGCCATGATACTTGAGGTTTGTCTCTGTTACCGTTGCAGCATGGATTTTAGATTTACACATTTCTCGCAGCATTGTTTCTCCCGATATCTTGAATATATAAGTATTCAAATTGTATCTTAAAGTGCTATAAAATCAATACTAAACCTCTAACCTGAGCAAGTTGGAAGGGATAAAACCCAAGTATGATTAATGGTTAGATGGCTGTATTGCTAAACGGTTACGTGATTTTTTTGAGTAAATACGGCTACATGATCTCTTATATGGTTGAATATCATTGAGCGATAAGAACTTTTCTCCCATATCAACCATCCGGCCATTTAACTATCTAACCATTCAACCACGCAACTATTTTTATGATACACCGATACATTTTGCGAATAACTACAGTTCACGCGGCGGGTAATAGCTTCTGACACACGTCTTGACCAGATCAACGATCTCTTCATCCTTTAGTTTCCCTTTGAAGCCGGGCATCTTCCTTTTGCCATTTGCCACTGCAATGATTAATCTTGAGTCAGAGGCATTATCTTGCCATTTGGTGTCGGTGAAATTGGGAATTTTAAAAAACAACCGGCCAATAAGGCCACCTTTTCCGTTTGCCCTGTGACATTTTTGACATTCCTTTTCATACACTGTCCAAATGCCACCTCTTTCAGATAATGGGCGTTGTTTACTACATCCAATGGATAACAGACCGCAGAAAGCAAAGATCGTGATAATAAGACTCGCTTTTTTCATCTTTCTCTCCTGTTGTTTATATATTACAAAGATTGCTGTACAAAATATATCCATATTTCAAATGATGATAAAAATGAAAGTTTATCACAAAACTATGCTTTATCAAGTTTTTATTATTCCTTTAGTTTATATTACGCCGGGCTATGTTATCGGGGGTAACCTGGACCTGTGTAGAAAGTTTATATGTATCGCCGGTTGGAGAGGTTAATTCTATTTCTGCCATGAAGGCCTTGAAACCTTTTGCAGGAACTGATACTTCTGCTGATGCCTGACTGCCGTTGCCTGCCTTTATCTTCAACTCCTGCCTTGACCATACGTCGTTACGGAAATCACGGTCATCTGATGATGCTGTCCATAACCTGATATTTCTTACCGGCTGATTTACCCTGACCATAATGCCAGCAGGTCCGTCCGTACCATCACTCAGTTGCCATTCCATCTTTGGCAGTTCTTTTCCGCCGGCTATCATTTGGAACCAGGCAGCTAAAGTTTGTATTGCGTCTTTTCCACCATTGAGATCATGTCCCGCATTCGGTGTTTGATAAACTAGTTTGGGATCGGGAAGATCGTCCCAGTAATGACGGAGGGAATCAACAACCCAAAAAGGATCATTCGTGCCAAGCAGCAATAGTTTGGGCATGGTGTATCGCTGACGATAGCTGTATGGGTCTACCCATTTCCGCAGTGTTACCATCATCGGTTCATCAATACGGTCAACCAGGCTGAGATTGGTATAGTCAGATATACGTTCACTTTGCTTGCCATACATCCTTCTGGCCCAATCGGTTTGTTTTTTCATATTAAGTATATCAATAACTATGGGAGCTACTGCATTAATGCGCGGATCAACGGCGGCAGTGAGCCAGGCAGTCCATCCACGTTTGGATGCACCGGATATTGTAAAATTACCGATCTTTTGGCTGTATTCCTTTTGCATGAATGACTGAATTGCATCCATACCACGGACGACACTTTTAACCATAGGAAATAATAACGGCCATGTTTCATCTCCCGTATTAAGATATTGGACAAAGGTATATGCTATTAATGCATCTTCCCTGAGATTATCAAAAAGCGGTTGATTCGGAACGTTTGTAATAACGGCGGCAATGGTACCTGCTTTTTGGGCAATGAGATGCAAAAATCTGATTTCCTCACTGCCGTCTCCATCTCCCGTAACAAATAAAAATGCAGTTTGCGGATGACGTACCGTATCCGGACGTACCACTTGCAAATGATGGCTCCAGGGCCGGTCACGCCATATTTGAGATACGACTTCCAGATGAGCAACCGTGGCATCCTGAATCTTTTTCTGTTCCAGACATTTCCAGCTAAAACTAGCATCTTTCTTTTGAATATATTTTTCTAACGCTTCTGCCCGGATGGTAGCAGTAAAGAACGTTAGGCTAAATATCAGAACAAAAGAAATATTAAAGGCGTTTATTGTCCAATGACAATAGTAATGGGAGAAAAATTTGTAACCTACAGACATATATGACTCCTTTCCGAATTATCGAATATGGTTCGTTTTATTCTGTGTATTGACTATGGTTGGTTCAATCTTATAGATTGAACCATATGTTTAGCATTAGCTTGCATGTCCTTAGCTGGTACCAAGCATAAGAGACATGCAAAACGTTTCGGTTCAATCGTGGACGATTGAACCAACCCTGAAGGATTATTTTTGAGGTTTTCCATATGTCCCATACGCCTGCATTCAACCAAAGACCCAACTTTCGTCATATTCTGTTCGGTTTTATCTGTTGGATGCTATAAGTCCCATAGGGACGATAGAAACAGGTACAATTCAATCGTCCCTATGGGACTAGTTTTATATTATTAAAATGCAGGCAATAAATTGCCTGCCTAATGTCTTTTACTCCTTACGGAGTACTAAGGTAAAATACCTGTACATGGATTTAGAAAAATAATATCTTCATATCCTTTATTGAAAACCTCACCGTTTTGCCTGCTTCATAGAGATTTTCATTATATAATGTAATCTCATTTCCTGCGATCAAAATACGGTATTTATATCCTCCTACAGTTAAATCCCGGCGAATGATTGTACCCGTGTAGCGACCATCCTGTTCGATCTTTGCCTTCTGAGGCCTGAAAAAAAGGAAGGCATCTTTTCCCTCATGACCTTTTGTACTACATATCAATTCATCCTACGGAGTTGCTATTCTATCCGGACCGGTAAATTTTACCGGTATAATGTTCGATTCTCCTACAAAACGGGCTACAAAGAGCGATTTTGGGGAAAAGTATACTTCTTCAGGACTCCCTATCTGTTCTATTATTCCTGCATTCATTACCGCCATCCTGTTAGCCAGAAGAAAGACATCTTCCTGGTCATGAGTCACATAAACGGTTGTAATTTCTGTCTCTCGTTGAATGCACCTGATCTACTGCCTGATATCTTCCCGTAATTTTACATCGATGTTTGATAAGGGCTCGTCCATTAATCCCGGTTTGTGGATAAATGTGTCAAAGAACAAGGAACTTACACAAAAATTTGTTCGCTATTTATGCTGTTTTTGTAAAACTACCTGAGTAGTTACGTATTTTTGTCGATATACGAACAATCAGAAGCCCATATATCAGTATCGTATTTTAAATTGATATCATTGGTTGCAAGCCGCAGGTAATACGCGGTATCAATAACAAAAAATGGTTCTGGAGAAAAATGAACACCACGATAAGCTCCTTTTCTACCTATTATAATACCAGCATTACGGCACAATGGGGGTGGATGTCCATCCAATCGGTCCGTTTGTTCCGAAAACACGAAACATATCTTTCTCGGAGTACTCTTCAGAATAATCCAGTAGTGCTTTCCCATATTCTAGGAAACATATGTCACCCTATCGACAATGCTTCATATTTACAACCTCTTAACAGTTTAGTTTTTAACGTAGAGACGCAAAATCTTGCGTTTCTACATAGGTATTTGAAACCACGACTGCGCCCTTATTCACGATTTATCCCCCTCCCGCAACAGTTCTGCCTCACACTCTTCTTATCTTTTACAGATAATTGTTTATTTTTGATGTCTGTGAATTCTATATCCGGATTCGGAAAGTACGATCATAAACGATTTTTCAATATTAAACAGGTCTTTCACGTTGTTAATAACCTCTGCTATATTTTTTGCAATTCGACTGGATATTTTCATCTGCGAGTATTTTCATGGTTACTCTTTATTTGCAAAAACATTAACCTCTTCTCCCTGGAATTGTCTGGCGGCAAAATCCAGAGCTGCATCCAATCCTTCTTCTGTCAGTGTTGGGTAACCCAGAAGGATTTCCTCTCTGGTCATACCAGAAGCAATGCTTTGCAGTATCAGAGCCACAGATATTCTTGTACCTTTAATAATAGGCTTGCCATTAAGAATTTTGGGGTCGCATACAATGAGACCTTTCTCCTGTTTCTTCATAAGATGCTCCTTAAATCAGTTCAGTTTCAATTTGTTCACGCCGGCAGTCCTTCTTATTTCTCCATCTTCATCAAATTTGCGATTTCATTTAGGATATCTTTCATTGAAGGCCTTTCGGCAGGTAAAAGATGGCCAGGCAAGTGCTTGTGTTCGGGATATGTTGCCATTGCTTTAGCTTTCGGGTCAAGTGCATTGTCATACCGAAAAATTAAGGCACAATCTTGTGTTAAGCAGTGATAAGCGTATTTTAAAAAAACAATATCTTCTGATTTACAAGCAATGAATTCTTTAAAGTGTAGTTTTGAACCATTTATGAAGGAGATGATGCCCGTTATATAGGCTGCATTGGGTGGACGTTCTTCGAAAGAAATGCTTTTGGATTCAACATAGGGGCTTGCTGAAATTATATCCAGGATACTCTCCAGATAATCTCTTATTTGCATATCTCAACTGTTTCAAGCGCTTTGAGTTCAGTTTCAAGATGCTTTAAAATTTCAATCTCCCCTTCAAGTTCAATAAGCTGCATGTCGTTGGTCTCTGTATGTTCAACATCTCCCTTCATGAGCTTGCCTGTATCAATTCCGAGCGTTTTTGTGAGAGAGTTAATCTTATCCTTACTCTTACTGATTGTATCCATAATGATTTTCTTTTCCCTCTCCACTGCGCTTTTTAAAAGAGGAACCACAGTCTCTGGAGAGTCGCTTTTTAAGGTTATTATCTTCATAACAAACACCCCCTTTTTAAGTATCTTAGCATCATAACGATATAAATGTCAATTTCCTTATATAAAACTCACATTCCAAGGTATCCTTAACCTCAGTTAAAAGTGAGAAATATTCGTCATGGCTTAAGCGGTCAGTCCTGCTCATATCTCCAGATTCCTAAAATTCTCACTGATTTTTTTTGTCAGATCGCTGGCATGGATGTTCAGGTCTTCCAATTCGGCATGAATAGTCCGCATGGCTTCGCCAAAGTCAAAATCCGGGTCTTCTTCCTCCGGCGCCACACCCACATACCTGCCTGGCGTCAGACTCCAGTCGTTTTCTTTCAATAGTTTTTGAAATGTATCTTACGACCAGGTCGTGAAAGCGTTTGGTCTCGCCTCGATAGAGCCAGATGATTGAAAGGATATTCTGCAATTGCTCCGGACTGAAGTCATAGATTTTCCGGGTTACCTTACGATAGATATTCCTGGAGTCTATCATCAGAATCTTATCTTTATGTTCTTTGGGCTTTACTTTATTTAAAAACCAGATCTTACAAGGAACCGTTCGGGTATAAAAAAAATTGGAACGGATGGCAATCATGATATCTACATGCCCAGTTTCAATTAGCTTTCGCCTTACTTCCGCTTCTGTCTTGCCCGCACTTGAGGCCTGAGACGACATAACAAATCCTGCCCTGCCTTCTCATTATAGAAGGCACTAAATTGAGTAAAGATCTGGGTAGTAAGGACGTTGACCTGGTATTGTAAAGGCAAAAATAAATGATGATATAACCAAAAGTACAGCAATAATAACAAAAGAGTATTGATAACTCAGGAATGACAGCAGGAATCCTGCCAAAACGTTTCGGTTCAATCGTGGACGTTTGAACCAACTAATGGGGCGTTTTTACTTTTGTTTATGTTATCCCAAGAACAGCTTACATAAAATGTAAATTCCTTTACGATTAAATTTATTGACATCGTTATGTCATATATGGTATAACGAACGCTCAATTTTTAAATGACTTTTCTATAATGTTAAAAGTGGAAATATACGTGTTTAAATCAGAAAAGTCGCCGGAGACCTGATTTAACATGGGACTAAATTAACTAACGTTTCTTTAATAAGGAAGAAGGTAAACCATGGGAAAACTCAAAATAGGCTGTTTTTTTGTTGTAATATTTTTATTGTTATGTGTTTCATATACTGTTCGGGCGGCAGAGAAGATTTCTATTGCCGCAGCATCTGATTTAAAGTTTGCAATGGATGAGATCTGCAGGACTTTTGAAGAAACAAATCCCGGTATTAAAGTAGAAGTTTCTTATGGGTCATCAGGTAACTTTTTTGCACAGATAAAACAAGGGGCGCCTTTTGATATATTTTTTTCAGCAGATATTACTTATCCAAAGCATCTTGAGGAAGAAGGCCTGGCAGTAATGGGCACAAGGGAACTCTATGCTATAGGTAAGATCGTACTCTGGATTCCTAAAAAGTCAAAATTGAATTTTCAAAAAGGACTAGAGGTGCTTCTAGAAGTAAAAAGACTGGCGATTGCAAATCCGAAGCACGCCCCCTATGGTAAGGCGGCAGAAGAGGCGCTCCGATATTACGGTCTTTGGGACAAGGTTCAGGACAAATTAGTTTTCGGTGAAAGTATTTCTCAGACGGCACAATTTGTTCAAACAGGTGCTGTTGATGCAGGGATCATTGCCTTGTCTCTGGCAATTTCCCCGAGAATGGCAAATGAAGGAAGTTATTGGATTATTCCCACCGAATCCTACAGCAGGCTGGATCAGGCATATGCTGTGTTGCAAAGAGGCAAAGATAAATCAGGCGTAAAGATTTTTTTAGAATTTGTACAGGGAAAGAAGGGAAAAAAAATACTTTCTCATTATGGTTTTGTACTACACTCTCCTTAAAGAATCTATCTGAAAAGCCATATAGTCATCTTTGGTTACTAAGGAACAAGGAATCCTTCCTATAATAACCTGATGGGATTTACGATTTGGGATTTGGGATTTAAAAAAATCGTAAATCTAAAATCGTAATTAGTAAATTTTTTCCAAAAATGTCAAAATTATTTTTGGAAGATACTATCCTTAACCACAAAATGAGTTAAGAGCAAATGAGCGACTGAACTCCTTATATGAACAGCGAGAAGAAACAGGCTGCCTCTCCGGAATTCAATAAATTATTTATATTTAATACTACAAATAACTGGTTCCTATGGAGCCAGAGGAATTCAAACTAGTACACTGTCAATATAATTTGTAACAATATGGGAATGTCCAAAAAGGTATAGCATGTCATTGCGAGGGTCTTTTCCGAAGCAATCTCCTGAGTACTTCAAAAGGGATTGCTTCGGGGAAAAACGCCCTCGCAATGACAGATACTATACAATCTATTATTAATAATTAAATTGACAATGTACTAGTCTGATCTATAATTCAAGAAAATAGTAAATTCGCTTCTTTGATGGAAAACCTGATTGGTTCACCTATTCTATAAAATTTTTGATTATAGAATTTAATTTCACCTTTAGGAATCCCGATATAATATCTGTACCTTCCTCCTATGAATTCCCGTTTAATAATTGTCCCTTCATAAAAACCATTTTGCTCAATCTGTACCTGATGTGGTCTAAAAAAAAGAAAGGCCTCTCCCCTCTCATGACCCTTTGTCCTACATACCAGCTCACCCCATGGGGTGACTACTTTATCCCTGTCTACTATTCTTACCCGTATAGTGTTCGATTCTCCGATAAAATTAGCCACGAAAAGTGATCCCGGAGAAAAATAAATCTCCTCGGGACTATCGATCTGCTCCACTACTCCTGCATTCATTACGGCTATCTTGTCTGCTAACAGAAATGCATCTTCCTGGTCGTGAGTTACATAAACTGTGGTAATCTCCGTCTCCTGCTGAATACGCTTTATTTCCTTTCTAATATCATCACGCAATTGCACATCAATATTCGATAAGGGCTCGTCCATGAGGAGTAACTTTGGTTCTGTAACAATAGCCCTTGCAATGGCAATGAGCTGTTGTTGCCCCCCTGAAAGCCTCGCTGGATACTCGTTGGCATATTTTTTCATATTAACCTTATCGAGAACAGTCTCAATCCTCCTTTGTCTCTCGGCCCTTGTAAGCCCAAGTGTCTTTAATCCAAACTCTATGTTTTTATATACCGTCATATGCGGCCAGAGGGCGAGGTCTTGAAACACCATTCCGATATGACGTTCTTTTTGGGACATCACTATCTTTTGGCTGCTACTGGCAAGTGCCCCATCTATCCAAATCTCACCATAATCGGGTACTTCTAAGCCTGCAATCATTCTTAACGTAGTCGTCTTTCCACATCCGGAAGGACCCAAGAGGGCCAGCAGTTGCCCTCTTTCAACCTCAAAGGAAACACCTCTCACAACCTCCTTTTTACCAAGGATTTTTATTACGTGTTTTACTTCAAGCATATTCATAGTTAAATTATGCCTCGGTGACTTTCATTTCTTATCAAAATGTAGGGCAAGGCTTTAGCCTTGCTTCCCCGGCTGAACGTGCACAGGTGATAGCAACCCTAAAGGGTTGCCCTACGTAATTGAAATTCCTAAACATAAATTTATTACCATAAATAATCGTACTACGATAGGACTCTGTTACCCTTTGCTTCCATTGTCAGGAAATATCTTGTGGTCGCAAGGAAAATGCCGAGAGGTAATAATGTCATTACCACAATGATAAGAGAAAGCGCTGAAACGATGTTTGCCGGACTATTTACCATCACAGTGAATAGTGTTATCGGAAGTGTTTCGTGTCCCGGTGGATATACCAATATCGTTGTACCCAATTCTCCAACACAAAACATGAAGGAAATCAACCATGCAGCGACTATCCCATACCCTTGTAAAGGTACAATAATTTTCTTTAAAATACGGAACCATGAGGCGCCCATTACTATGCCTGCTTCCTCTGTTGAATTGGAAACCTGCTTAAAATAATTTGCCATAATACGGCTCGATAATGGCAAAAAACGTGCCCCGTACCCCAAAATAATGATCCATAAGGAACCATATATAAACTGGAATATACCTTCAGGCCTATTGCAGACCTTAATGAGTCCGACACCTATCACCGTTGCAGGCACTGCAAAGAATAGCCAAATAAACGGTGCTATACTGTTTCTCAATTTTGGTTGGACTTTTTCTGAAAGATATCCTAAAAAGAAACCCACAACGGTAAGAAATGTAGCCCCGAGAGAGCCGTAAAGGACAGTATTTTTGATACCATTCTTCGCTAAACGAAATGCATCATAATACGCCGATACTGTTTTACTGCTAACAATAAGGGTAGTAAGAGGAACAATAACACAGAGAATAAAAATAAAGGTGCAGAAGAGTATACCTGTCACAGTAAGCCATCTTTCTTGATAGTGTATCGTACCATGCGAAGCCCTTTTTCCCAATACCTCAAACGACTTTCCCCGGAAATAAACCTGCTCTAGTATCATGAGGATAATGGTAATTCCTATGAGTGGAAAGGCAATTGCCGTTGCAGCCTTCTCATTATAAAAGGCGCTAAACTGGGTAAATATCTGAGTCGTAAGTACATTAACCTGCAATAACGACGGTATGCCAAACTCGGAAAGTGACAGTATAAAAACAATCATCATGCTGGAAAGAATGGCCGGGGCAACTAAGGGTAATGTAATTTGTCGTACTACCTGAAAAATACTCCCTGCTATAAGGCCGCTCTCTTCAAGCCGTGGATTTACATTTTTTAGGGCATATTCAGTCATTAACATTACGACAGGAAAGAGATTTATCGAAAGAATAAACGAAGCACCATATAAACTATACATAAAGTTTGAGATTGACTCAGGAGAGAGCGGCGTATATTGAGACAGGAGGATATTCAAAAATCCTGCCCTTCCTAATAAATTTGCCCACGCAATACCTACTATATAAGGTGGTATAATAAATGGGATAAGAAAACATATTTTAAAGACATTTTTCAGGGGAAGATTTGTTTTCGCCAAAAAAAATCCAGCGGGAATCCCTGCAAGTGAAGACAACGCGGTTGTGATAGAAGCAAGGATAAGGCTATTAAGGATAACCCTTACATACCTTTGTGTTAAAAAAATATCCCTGTAATAAACAAATGAAAACCTGCCATCCTCATAGAAAGAGCTTCCAAACATCCACACAATTGGTATGAATGTGGTGCAGACAAACAACGTAAAGAAAAAACCCAATGTTAATCTTTTTTGCATCTTTCAATAGTATATTCTAGAATTTGTAAATGAGGCAGCCCTTCGGCGGCAACTCGTAAAGAACGAGATAGGCGTAGGGCAGGGTTTCAGCCTTGCAGAAGGCAAACCTAAAGGTTTGCCCTACAGAATTGAATTTCTCAAACATAAATTAATAGCCCGCCCACTGCTTGAGAAATTCACCGATCTCGTCGAGCTTTTGTGCAACTGCATGGTAATCAACATCCATGCCTTTTATGGCATCAATTGTCAGTACATCTGCGGGTGTCCGTACATCGTATCTCAGTGGCATTTGTGCACACGGTGCCCATGCAAGGCTTTTTTCAACTTCTTTACTCAAAAGAAAATCGATCAGTTTTTTCCCATTTTCTGGATTTGGGCTATTTTTTATAAGACAAACCATATTCGGCATAATAAGCGTACCCATATCTTGCTGGTTCGGAAACACTATCTTTACCGGACTTTCCTCCTGAATAGCAACGTTCGCATCATCCGTATCGGTAAGACCCGCCATAACCTCTCCTCTTGCAACGAGTCGTTTTACCTCACCATTCGATGAGACAATTTTTACCCCATTTGCTTTCAAGTCTTGTAGAAATTTCCTTGCCTTTTCATCACCCAATGTAATAAAAATGGCTGCCATATGTATGGAGGTAGTACCAAATAATGGGTTTGCGATGGCAACTTGCCCTCTCCATTTTGGCTTTGTAAGATCAAACAGGGATAATGGCTTCTCATCCGTACTTATAAGATTTGTATTGTAAAGAATAATGCGGGCACGCGCGGAAAAACCAGTCCAATGCCCCTCGTTACTCTTGTAGATTTCCGGGATATCTGACGCTGAACTTGAAATATACGGCGTTGTAATGCCTCTCATCCCAAGCAATACAGGTCGTACTGGATCCCCGCTCCAGAACACATCTGCCTGTGGATTATCCTTTTCAGCAATCAGGCGGTTAACTAAACCGGTACTCTTTGTCTCTTCCGTATCATAAATAGCACGAACCTTTATCCCTGTCTTTTTCTCAAACTGTTGAAGAACAGGTTCCGAGAAGACCTTATCTTCTGAAGTATAAACAACGACCTCTCCTCCAGGGCATATTCTTACTAAGAGTAATGGAACTAAAATTAGCAAGGTAATAAATCTCATAATTTCACCTCTCTCTGTTTTTCTGAATATTTATCAGCTATCTACTTAAATTCCTAAATTCTTTCTCTCAACTATTTCTTCACATTATTCACAAATCGCAAGGTAATTTCTGCTGAGGTTGAATGGTCCCAATAAAGTTCATCATTGAGCACTGCAATGGCACAGACGTTGTCTTTATTTGGATCAATTACCGCATCGTCATTATGTCCTGTATTGAGCTTGCGTGACATTTCCAGTGTCCAGCCCTTCCCATCATGTATTCCTTTTCCACGTACATCGGCAATACTGCCGGCAGGTTGTCGTTGTTCAAAGGAATCCACTATACTCCCCTCAAAACTGGCAGGTTTTGGTTTTAAGAAGTAAGATGTTGTTCCTTCATCCATAAAACGTGCAATATAGGCAATTCCATGGCCACCCATTGAATATTCAATTCCACCCTGGATTGGCTTCTGGCTGATAATGTGTTTTTTGTCGTCTACCCAACCAACAGGATTACCCCGTCCTGCCTTCCAATGCCATATATCGGCACTATATTCATGTGTAAGAGTTATCATGCGGATATCAAAATTTCCCGACAGAGGGAATTCTAACGCAAACTGGTCGTCAGGTTTCGACGGGCGCTCATACTCCTTCTTATCAGCATTCCAAATATAAGGGTCGCGCATGTCACTTTTTGTAGCATCGGACCATTGAGCCATTACATATAAGGTATCATCGGTATGAAGGGCACGTAAAACAACTTCTGTAGGGTTATCGCCTCCCATAGCCTCTCTCACCACGACAGTAAAGGGTTTAGCTTGTTCCCATGCTTTCTCCATTTTTCCATCAATAGTAGGAGTTGTTTTCGTGTAAGAGGACTCCCAGATAATGGGCGAAATTTCCTCACACCAACCAAAGCCAGCATATAGGAATGAAATATAGCCAATAAAGAGTACAAAGAAAATTCTCATATCAAACCTCCTGTTTTATTACATGCGTTTTTTCTGGCACTTTCAGTGCAAAAATAAATGACGATACTATCAACAAAAGGGGATTTTTGATTTGTATGATTTCTGATCTTCCTGAAGTCATCAGTTTTACGGTAAAACCCAAAGAAATCAGACCAATAATCCCACTGATTAGATATGCACTATGAAAATGGTGTACAGAATTACTTCCGTTGCCGGCCAGATACTTGAGGATATATCCTCCGAGCGGTGCACCAATAAGATTTCCGATAATGGTAATAGATGAAAATATAGAAAGCCTTTCCCCCTTTTTCTCCCCGGCAATATCGGCGATTGTCGCCATGGCAACTGGTCCATAGATCGATGTAGCCAATCCGTGGAAAAATCTGAGAGAAACGAGCTGCCAG
This sequence comes from uncultured candidatus Brocadiaceae bacterium, assembly GCA_964589115.1. Taxonomy (GTDB): domain Bacteria; phylum Planctomycetota; class Brocadiia; order Brocadiales; family Brocadiaceae; genus JBDIVL01. The sequence goes on from CAZPUD010000068.1 coordinate 15,330, forward strand.
TAATTTGTTACCAGATAGTAAATAAAAGGTGTAAATGCAAAAACCAGGACACTGAGAAACAGCATCCTGTATCTGCCATAAATATCGGAAAGTGTGCCTGCTGGTAATTTGAAAAAGATCCCTGTTATGGTAGAAGCGCCAACGACAAACCCAATTGCCTCCGGGCCCGCGCCTAATGATAACGCGAAGAGGGGCAAGAGTGGGGTTCTTGCCATAGCATAACTCATCCTTGCGAAGAACCCCACTGTGCAAAGGGCAACGAATGGGGATAATACTCTGGTATTATTTGTCATTTGAAAAGCCCAAAGTATTGCAGATTTTCTTTTAATCTATGTTCCAGGTCTTCTTTTATATGAAGCACAAACTCCTGAACCGCTGCTTCTCCCCACCTTTCACGGACATATGCTATATTCTCATGAATTTTTGCAAGGTCGTGAATTTCCGGGGCTTTTGTCTTATTATCATCAATCCAGTGATGAAGCTCCTCATAAGCATTTCCTGTTCTTTCCTTGCTATTTTTAAAATGATCATCAAGTGGTGGCATATTTGTTACCTCCTTTCTTTGTCTTGATTGTATAGGAAATTTTCATTTTATTTATGCGTGTTTGCGGTAGGGTGGATTAAGCGATGCGAATCTACCACATCACTTATAGTTTGAAGAGTAATAGTGATAAAGAGCATCAAAGATCTCCATACCCTTCTCCAATAACTTATTATCGTTGTTGAGTTTTTTGCTAAGACCCGTGATAATTCGACCTATTCCATCGGCCTCTTTGCGATTATATTTATTATCTTTCAAATCTATATCATGCACAATTTCTGCA
>CAZPUD010000069.1:0-16148 GCA_964589115.1 uncultured candidatus Brocadiaceae bacterium
GATTAAAAGTAGTGATTACCGGCTCATCAGATGAAATTGAACTTGTAAATTATGTAAGCAGCACAATGAAATCGAAATCCATGAATTTAGCCGGTCGCACTACTCTCGGTGCCCTTGCAGTTTTAATAAGGGATGCCAGATTGCTTATTTCAAATGATACAGGTGTTTCTCATATTGCATCAGCGCTGAAGACGCCGAGTGTCATTATTGCAACAGGCTCTGATCCGTACCGGTGGTCTCCACTTGATAAAAATTTACACAAAACTGTTTATCATCCGGTTGAATGCAGGCCGTGTGTGTATGCTACATGCCCTATAGGGCAACCATGTGCTGAAAATGTGAGCACTGAAGACGTTATATCTCAAAGTAGAAGTCTCCTTGATGTTTTAAAGATGTACAAATCAAGATTGTAATATTGTGAGGAGGATGAAAGTGTATGATGAAACGTGTTGCAATTATCAGCGATCATGCGTCCCCACTTGCTATTCTTGGAGGAGAGGACAGTGGTGGTCAGAATGTTTATGTAGCACAGGTTGCATCGCAGTTGGCTTTAATGGGATATGAAGTGGATATTTTTACAAGGCGGGATGATAAATCACTCCCTGAAAAAACATGTTATAAGGATGGCGTGCGGATTATTTACGTTCCTGCCGGACCGTGCTGTTTTGTAAGAAAAGAAAATCTGCTGTCTTATATGGATGAATTTACTGATTATATGGTAAGACATTTTAAAAATGAGGGAAACTATGACATTATCCATGCGAATTTTTTTATGTCTGGCCTCGTTGCAGTAAACCTCAACCAGATTCTAGGTATTCCATTTGTTATTACCTTTCATGCCCTTGGCCGTGTACGGCGTTTATATCAGAAAGAATCTGATCTGTTCCCCGGGATCAGGTTTGAAATAGAAGACCGTATTGTAGAACGTGCAAGTGGCATTATTGCTGAATGTCCCCAGGACAAAGAAGATCTTATTAATTTTTACAAGGCAGATCCTTCTAAAATTACGGTTATTCCATGTGGTTTTGATTCAGAAGAACTATGGCCAATTCATAAATCGCTTGCAAAGAGGGTGACAGGCTTTGTACCAGGGGATCGCATTATCCTTCATCTCGGACGACTTGTACCCAGAAAGGGAATAGAAACAGTGGTACGTGGTTTTGCACGGCTGGTAAAGGATTACTGTACTGACGCAAAACTTGTAATTGTAGGTGGTGCGACACGCATTCCCGATCCCGTTGCAACACCTGAAATTGGCAGGTTGCAAATTATAGCCAAAGAAGAGGGGATTTTTAATAATGTGATATTTAAAGGCAGCGCCGATCGTAATGAACTGAGGTTTTATTACAGTGCGGCAGATGTTTTTGTTACCACCCCATTGTATGAGCCTTTTGGTATTACTCCGGTGGAATCGATGGCGTGTGGTACTCCGGTAATAGGATCAAATGTTGGAGGTATTAAACATACAGTGAAAGACGGAGAGACAGGTTATTTGGTTCCTGTAAACAATCCGGATGTACTTGCCGGCAGGATGCAGGATATCCTCCTGTTTCCGCAATTAGCCCGTTACTTCAGGCGAAATGCCATTATACGTGCAAACGAATCGTTTACATGGAAAACTGTTGTAGATGCCATTGCTGTATTTTATGAAAGTTTCTCAGTATCTCCTGTTGCTTTAATAGAACAAGTATTAGAGGGGCAGAATGCTTAACCGTAAATTATCGATAGTATTTATTATCATCTTTTTAATAAGTTGTTCTACGGTGCCAATAACCGGTAGAAGACAACTCTCTCTTGTATCACAGGATCAACTTATAGCTTTAAGTAAGGATAGTTACCGCCAGTTGATTCAGCAATCTGATCTTTCAGAAAGCAGAAAAGAGAAACAGATGGTATTAAATGTTGGAAAAAGAATTGCATCAGCGGCGGAGCAATTTATGCGTGAAAATGATATGGAAGAAGAAATAAAGAATTATCGATGGGAGTTCCGCCTTATCGAAGATGATAAAACTATAAATGCCTTTGCTATGCCGGGAGGAAAAGTTGCAGTGTATACCGGCATGCTTCCTGTTGCACATGATGAAAATGGTCTTGCAGTAGTGTTAGGACATGAGATTGCACATGTTATAGCAAACCACGGCGGTGAAAGAATGAGCCAGCTCCTGCTTGTACGGATAGGTGCAGTGGCCTTATCCACAGCGTTGGGCACTCAGCCAGTTCTGGCAAGGCAGTTGTTTATGGCAGCATATGGTGCAGGTACGCAGGTTGGTGTTCTTTTACCATATAGTCGCAGTCACGAACTTGAGTCTGATCATATCGGACTTATCTTGATGGCACGGGCAGGTTATGACCCCAGGGCTGCTATTCCGTTTTGGGAAAGGATGAACAGCCTTGGAGGAGAAAGACCCCCTGAGTTCTTATCTACTCATCCGGGTCCTGAAAAAAGAATTGAGTATATCCAGAATGAGCTTCCTGAGGCTATGAAATATTATAAAAGATAAGATGTAAGAGTAATGCCTGGGTATCAGTATGCATTTTAATTTATAAAGATTCATGCATTCAATACACATGACAACTGGATTGCGTATATTAGTTACATTCTTTATTGCTTTAGTTTTCATTGGTGTCCATATCGCTTCCTATAAACTCTACGGGTTTTCTGAGAAGTATAAGGGTAAGGTTCTTTCATTATCAGGTGGTATTGCAATATCTTATGTTTTTCTTGAGTTGCTTCCGGTGCTTCCCCATGCTGAAATTCATCTTAAAAATATATTGATTAAAAATACTTCTATAAAGGAATTATTGGAAGATGTAGCATTTGGAATTGCTTTTATCGGTTTCATTGTATTTTTTCTTGTAGAGTACGGTGCTGTTAAATTCCAGGAGAGAAAAACAGAAGAAACTCAGGAAAACGCTGAACATCTAAAATCCGTTTTTTATATCCATTTAAGCATTACTGCAATACTTACCATGATTGTTACATATTTAGTACGCTTTGAATTGGAAATAAGTATATTTAAAGCGGTGCTTTATACTGTAGCAGTTTCATTTCATTTTTTTTTAGTAGATAGGTCCTTGGAAGAATTTTATCAAATGTTATATGTTCCTTTTGGCCGTTACATACTTGCCATTACTGCTTTTTTGGGTTGGATATGGTCTGTATTGTTTCCGGAACATGAGCCGATAGCCTATATATTATTTGCCTTTATTGCAGGTGCTATTCTATTTAATTCTATTAAAGATGAAGTACCGACGGTAGGGAAAGGAAACCCTGTGTATTTTTTTACAGGGGCATTATTGTACTCGGGCCTTTTATTATCTTTAAGGTGGTTAAAATGAGAAGTACTGTATCAGTTATTTATGATTTAGATATTCATAAGGCAATTCCAGGTGCACTCGATAACCTTGGCGATATCTCAAACCTGTTTCATAAAAAGCATGTTGCAATAAAGCCTAATGATACATGGGCAGCTCCTGATGATTTAACGCCGTGTACTCAAGCGGATTCCGTGGAAGCTGTAATTAAATATGTCAAGCGTTATAATCCCGGAAAGATTACTGTTACCGGCGGTGCCGGAGCTGAGGAGACACACAACGTTTTTAAATACCTTGGTATAGATAAAGTAATCAAGCGGGAAGGTGTGGAATATTTTGATCATAACAAGGAACCTTTTAAAGGCGTTACGCTGCAGCATGGACCTCAGCGTGAAGTAATGATTAATCCCTATGTGCTTGAGTATGATACCCTCGTTTCTCTTGCACAGCTTAAAGTACATGGATCGGCATCGGTTACCCTTACGATGAAAAATATTGCAATGTCGTATCCTGCTGCTGATTATTATGGTCACCCAAGAGAAAGCTACGAACATCCACATAATTTTTTTAAGGACTTGCATGGTTTTATTACTGGTATGTGCCATAAATTCCCCATTGATTTAGGGATAATTGCAGGCCATCCGGCAATGATTCATAAGGGGCCAATTGGTGGTAAAACCTTTGAGTCTGGCCTTGTTATAGCGGGGAAAGATTTTGTTGCTACAGACTATATCGGAGCAATGATACTTGGGATTGATGGTGTACGCCATATTACAGAAGCAGAAATGCTTAATCTGGGAACGGCATCTCTTGAAAATATAGATGTTGTCGGTGTTCCGCTTGAAAAGGCTGTAGAGATATTCAGGGAGCGGTCTAGAGCTTAGGCCTTTGGCTACTTTTGTACTGCTAATTAATGATTTTTGTTAAATACTATGCTGTAAAGTGAGGATTGTAAAGTATGGAAAAACTAAAAGGAAAAGTGGCTTTGATTACCGGTGGTGGACGGGGTCTGGGTGAGGCTATATGCAGGGTACTTGGGAAATCTGGTGCCATTGTAATCCCGGCAGATATCAGAGAAGATCTAGCCGTGAAGGTATCTGAAGAATTGGAGAAGTTGGATGTTGTGTCAATGGCCATGCAGCTTGATGTCGGTAATGAGCGACAGACAGAAGACGTTATACGGCGGGTAGTATCGAAGTATGGACGGCTTGATATCCTTATTAATAATGCCGGGATTGATGTGACGCTGCCTGTTGATGAGATGTCTGTTGCCGACTGGGATAGTATTATACGCGTAAACTTACGGGGACCCTTTATTATGTCGAAATATGCCCTTAATATTATGAAACAACAGGGTGGAGGCCAGATCGTAAATGTTGTGTCCACTGCAGCCAAAAGGGCCTGGGCTAATGCGTCTGCGTACCATGCAAGTAAATGGGGACTTCTTGGTTTTAGCCATGCGCTTCATGTAGAGGCCAGAAAGCAAAATATCAAGGTAATTGCTGTAATAAGCGGTGGTATGCGTACTCCATTTTTACTTGAAAGATTTCCTGATATAGATCTGGAAACCCTCCAGGAGCCAAAAAATGTTGCGGAGACTATTAAATTTGTATTAATGCAGCCAGATGAAACCGTTATACCAGAGGTAATGGTACTTCCCATGCGTGAGACATCATGGCCTTAAAAACTAGACTAAAATATTTGTATCTTTATTTCCAGGGGTTGGTTCAATCTTGTAGATTGAACCATGTGTTTGGCATGGGTCTGTATGTCTCTTAGGGGCAAGTACCAAGTGGTATACGATACATGCTAAACGTTCCGGTTCAATCGTGGACGATTGAACCAACTCTGAAGCTCCACCTCATTAGTAAACTATGACAAAAGCAATTTTCCTGGATAAGGACGGTACAATTGTAAAAGATGTTCCATACAATGTTGATCCCATGAAAATACAACTTATGCCGGGTTCCCGGGAAGGATTACAGTTGCTTCATAATGCAGGATATAGACTGATTGTTATTACTAATCAGCCGGGTTTAGCATATGGCTATTTTCCGGAAAAAGATTTGAGAGCCGCAGAAGCATATTTACACCAATTCATGTGTGAGTTTGGAGTGCTACTTGCCGGCTTTTATTATTGTCCACATAAGCCATACAGCATTGACGATTACGATACGGGATGTACCTGCAGGAAACCAAAGCCAGGATTGATATTTCGGGCGGCTCGTGAACACGGTATAGATATTAAACATTCATGGTTTGTCGGGGATATTCTCAATGATGTTGAGGCAGGGCGTAACGCTGGCTGTAAGACTATCCTTATCGATAACGGTAATGAGACTGAATGGATACTTTCTCAAAACCGGATGCCACATTATAAAGTAAGAGATCTTTTAGAAGCAGCGCTTATCATTAAATCGGTTGATAAAAATTATGGCAAATTACAATAAGTGGGATAATGCTAAAAATGTTCTATGTGTAAGGCTTGATAGTATAGGGGATGTCCTTATGACTACGCCTGCTATTCGTACGCTTAAAGAATCGTGTCCGGGACGCAAGATCACACTCCTTACTTCTTCATTGGCAGTAAAGTTGTCGGGGCTGATTGCTGAAATTGATGAAATGATTGCTTACGATGCCCCATGGATGAAGGCAACTGCACCGCTTCAGAACAGTAGATCAGCGTATAGTATGGCTGCATATTTGAAAAAACGCAGGTTCGATGCCGCTGTTATTTTTACCGTATATAGTCAGAATCCACTACCTGCAGCATTTCTGTGCTATCTGGCGGATATTCCACTGCGCCTTGCGTATTGTCGTGAGAATCCATATCAGCTTCTTACCCATTGGATATACGATTCCGAACCAGAGCATTATGTACGACATGAAGTTCAAAGACAACTTGATTTAGCTGCGACGATCGGATGTAAAACCACGAAAGATCAAATCTCGCTGCTCGTTTTACCTGAAGCAGTAAAAAAAATCAAGGGTATCCTCAAAGAAATTGGAATAAAAAAAGAATGTCCGTGGGTTATTATCCATACAGGTGCTACGGCTCCGTCTCGCAGATATCCTTCAGAAAATTTTGCCACTGCTGCCAGATACCTTGTTGATGATATTGGCTGCCAGTTGATTTTTACAGGAAATGAGGCAGAGCGTGAACATGTAAGAGGCATTCAGGATATGGTGGGTGCAGATTCCTATTCACTTGCCGGTGATCTTACATTGAGCGAATTTGCAGCACTTATATCATTAGCGCCTCTTTTAATTTCAAATAATACTGCTCCGGTGCATATAGCGTCTGCGCTCGGCATAAGTGTGGTTGACCTCTATGCGTTGACTAATCCGCAGCATACGCCGTGGAGGGTTCCTCACCGGTTATTATTCCATGATGTGCCATGCAAATACTGCTATAAGAGTATTTGTCCGGAGGGGCATCATAACTGTTTGAGATTAGTTCCACCATCTGCTGTGGTAGATGCAGCCCGTGAGCTGCTGAATCAGAGTATCAAAACAAAGTTAAATGTTTGAGTGACCAAAACACTTTGAATTTTGGATTTCGGAATTTAGATTGTGGAATGTCGATATAAAAATCCAAAACCCAAAATCCGAAATCTAAAATCCACTGGAAGAGACCATATTATGTACATACTCGGAATTAATGCTGCGTATCATGATTCTGCCGCTTGTCTTGTGAAGGACGGAAAAGTTATAGCTGCTGCTGAAGAAGAACGTTTTACTGGAATAAAGCACGGGAAACGTCCGGTTCCATTCTCAACGTATGAACTTCCGTATCATGCTATAGATTATTGTTTACGAGAAGCCGGGCTAACTCTTTCCGACGTAGATCACATTGCCTATTCCTATAATCCCTTTTTGTTACTGGAAGAGAATGGCGGTGAAGCAGTAATTACTCTGCCTCTGGAGCCTGGTGCCCATCCTGTATCTGCACCGTGGGAATCCGCATGGGAGCCGCTTTTTCTCTCATCTATAGTTAATGCACCACGCCAGCTTAATGACGGGGCACCTTTTCATTTAAAAATGCGACTTAAGAAAATACAAGGCAAACAGCCATATCAGTGGCATTTTGTGGATCATCATGTTGCACATGCTTCGAGTGCATTTTTTGCATCCCCTTTTAATAAGGCAGCGGTATTAACGCTGGATGGACGCGGGGAGAAAATAACAACAAGTTACAGTATTGGTGACGGCAGCAGGCTTGAGCGTTTTGAAGAGGTTGCTGTTCCTCATTCACTTGGTCTCTTTTACGAACAGGTTACGACATATCTTGGTTTTCTTCATTCATCGGACGAGTATAAGGTTATGGCCCTCGCATCATTCGGCAGACCGGTATATGTTAATGAATTCCGTAAAATTATTCAGATCAGGGAAAATGGTCAATATATAATTCAGAATTCACAATTAGAAGAGTTATTTGGACCTGCAAGGTTACGTGGAGAAGCATTTGAACCACGCCATTATGATGTTGCAAGGTCTCTTCAGGTAGTTTTAGAGGAGACAGTATTGCATATCATTCACTGGCTGAACAAGGTGACAGGTGAAGATAATTTGTGCATGGCCGGAGGTGTAGCTCTAAATTGTGTGATGAATGCCTGCTTGCGTGATAGAGGACCGTTTAAAAATATATGGATTCAGCCGGCAGCCGGTGATGCCGGCACTGCCATGGGTGCGGCGTTATGGGTTGATGCATCCGAAAGAAATGGTTTTTATGATAATAGGGATTATGTGATGGAACATGCATTTCTAGGCCCTCAATATAGTGACAACGAGATTGAACAGTACCTCTCGTGGTCAAAACTTCCATACCGCAAGTTATCAAATATCCCGGAAGAAGTAGCAGATATACTCGTTCGAGATAAAGTAATAGGCTGGTTTCAGGGGAGAATGGAATATGGACCAAGGGCACTTGGTGCACGATCGATTATCGCATCACCGCTCAGTGAATCGATGCAATCGCGGTTAAATGAGATAAAGGATCGTGAAGACTTCAGACCGGTTGCCCCGGTCGTACTTGAAGAAGAGGCAGCAAAGTGGTTTGTAAACGGGGGTAAATCTCCATTTATGTTGTTTGTATACAGGGTACGTCCCGAAAAAGCCGGCCTTATACCCGCTGTGTGCCACATTGATGGGACTGCGCGCATACAGACTATCAGGAAAGAACATAATCCGGGATATTATAATCTCATTAGTGCATTTAAGGGCCAAACCGGGGTACCTATTCTTATTAATACATCATTTAACACCCGTGGTAAACCTATTGTATGTACACCACGTGATGCGTTGGAGTGCTTCTGGACATCACCAATAGATGCACTCGTAATAGGCTCATACATTTTAGAAAAACCGTAACAATTTAGTTTTTGGAAAAACCTATTTTATAACAATAACGGTGTATTACATGCCGTGCAGGGCAGGTTTCAAACCTGCCCCTACAATAAATGCTATTCATTCAGGAATTTTCAAAAAAACTAAATTGTTACAAAAACTTTAGTACTATAAGGAGATGCCGTGGCTATTTCCGTTTCTGTTGTCATACCTACATATAAGCGTGATGAATTACTTTACAGATGCTTAAAGAGTCTCTTTATGCAGGAATTTGATCCTTTAACATATGAGATTATTGTTGCAGACGATGCGAACAGCCAGAGGACAAAGCAACTTATAGAGAGAGAAAGTTCAAAAAGATATTTTCCGGTTTTACGATACATTCCTGTTGTAAGGTCGCATGGTCCTGCAGCGGCACGTAACTGCGGCTGGAGAGCCGCCACAGGTAACATTATTGCATTTACTGATGATGATTGTATTCCAACTCCCAATTGGCTTGAAGCGGGAGTGGCTGCTTTTAATGACGGAGTAGTCGGGGTATCGGGAAAAATCACTGTCCCGCTCCCCCCGTTTCCCACAGACTACCAGTATAATACATCAAAACTTCAGGATTCTAAGTTTGTCACAGCTAATTGCTTTTACCTTCGCGAAACACTATATGCTGTTGGTGGTTTTGATGAAAGGTTTACTGCAGCCTGGAGAGAGGACGCAGATTTGTATTTTACCATGCTAAAAGATAATAAAAAGATGATATGTATACCTGATGCGGTAGTAATCCATCCCGTAAGGCAGGCACCCTGGGGAGTTGGTTTAAAGGAACACAAGAAGATTATGTTTAACGCCTTGCTGTACAAGAAACATCCCCTCTTATATCGTAAAATTGTACAGCGATGGCCACCGTTGGATTACTACGGTATTGTCTGCGCCTTTTTTCTTCTACCTGCAAGTATCTTATATGGTTCGTGGTATTCAACTTTTAGTCTGATTTCATTTTGGGCATTTTTAACAGGAAGGTTTTTTTTGAAACGGATAAAAAGTACATCCCGTTCTTTATCACACATTACTGAGATGGCAGCCACATCCGTTGCGATACCTTTTGTTGCTATTTATTGGCGTATTTATGGAGCAATAAAATTCCGTGTATTTTTTATGTAAAACGGAGGTTTTTATGAAAGAGATAGCAAAAAAACTTAGTTTACTGATACAACTTGATAATGATGCAGTCTATAGTTATGACCAGGTTATTAAGGAGGTAACCGATCCTTTGATTCGTGATCAACTGAATATATTCCGTAACGACCATATACGGCATATAGACGAACTTTCTAGTATAATGGTGTCTCTCGGGGAAACACCGGTGAAACGCTTACCGGATTTTAAAGGATTTTTAACGCCAGGTTTTATGACCCTTCTGAATCTTACAGGGACGGATGGTGCACTTAGAGGCTTAGAGGCCAATGAGAAAGTGGCCAGGGATATCTATAGTGATGCACGTTCCTGGTATATGCCGCCTGAGATAAAGGAAATAATAGAAAAAAATGCCCGTGATGAACATACACATGTAAGATATATACAGGAAAGACTCGGCGTTATTGCTACACCGATAAAATAAATATCTTTTCAGCATTAATTTGTTCTGTCCTCTCTTTTTAGAGGAGAGATAAGAATTGCTGCCAAAAGCGGCCTAATTTAATGTTTAGGAATTTCAAAGTTTCTCAGAGTTGGTTCAATCGTCCACGATTGAACCGGAACGTTTGGCATGTTTCATACGCTTGGAGTAGATCAAAACGTACAGGCCTATGCTAAACGAATGGTTCAATCCACAAGATTGAACCAACCTTAGTTGCTGCCAAAGGCAGCTTAACTTGAAATATAAGGAGGTTTAACATGAATGAAAAGGCAAAAAATCTTATTTCATTAACACAGCTTGATATTGATGCGGTCTACGGATACGATCAGGCACTAAAAGAAGTAGAAGACCAGACTATACATTCTCAGCTTACTACATTCCGTAACGATCATAAAAGACATGTAGATGAGCTATCTCATGCAATTAAATCTTTTGGGGAAAATCCACCAGAGTTTTCACCGGATTTTAAAGGTTACATAACTACTGGCTTTACAGCCGTACGCAGCTTGTCTGGAACGGTGGGCGCCTTAAAGGCATTAGAATCAAATGAGAAGTTATCTAATAAGATGTATAGCGATGCACTTTCCTGGGATATGCCAGCAAATGTAAAGGCTCTTATAGAGAAGAACTATGCCGATGAGAGGCGACACTTAAAATATATACAGGATAGACTGGAAGCCCTTGTTGCAGCCCAGTGGTAAACAGGAAATATGTAAACGTTTCGGTTCAATCACGGACGATTAAACTAACTTTTAATTGTTTTATGCAGAGATAGCTATCATCGCCTTACCATAGTGCCTCGTAATTTGAAATATATTTTATGCCATTTCTTTAAATAAAAATTGAATGGGCCTTTGTAGAGGAGGAATTTACGATGATGCCAGGGAATGTGTGGAAACCTGTTTTGATAGTAAGCTTATTGATAACAGGATGTGGTATAAGTCCCCGGATGGCCGCTGTACAAAAGCCGGAAACCATACAGAAAGTGCCGGAATCCATGCCAGTGATTCCAGAACCTGATCCTGCTGCTGTAAGTGTATCGGATGGATATCGTGCGGAAGTGGTTGTAAAAGGGCTTATCTATCCAACAAGTGTGGAATTTGATGATAACCGGAATATGTATATAGCGGAATCAGGATACTCGTATGGAGATCCAAGTGCTCCTGCACGAATACTTCGTGTATCACCGGAAGGCAGGATTGAAGTAGCAGCGAATTGGCTGATGGGGCCGATAACAGATCTGCTCTGGTACGAAGGCCGTTTATATATATCCCATAGAGGAAAAATTTCAGCACTGGGAAATGACGGCAGCCTGAAGGATTTAGTAACAGGACTGCCAAGCTTTGGAGATCATCACAACAACCAGATGAGTGCAGGACCTGACGGGAAGATTTATTTTGGGCAGGGTACTGTAACAAACTCAGGTGTTGTTGGATTAGATAACTTCTTATACTTATGGTTACTATTGTACCCTGATGCACACGATAAACCGGCGAGAGATATCACTTTGAACGGAAAGAAGTTTGTTACTTTAAATCCTTTCATTATGGCTGGCGGGAAGGGTTCTCCCGTAATGAAAACGGGTGGATTCAGTCCGTTTGGAGAAGTATCGGGCGAGGTTGTGCAGGGAGTGACCAAGGCCAATGGTACTATTCTCCGTATGGATCCGGATGGAACTAATCTGGAAGTATATGCATGGGGATTGCGAAATCCATTTGGTGTAATGTGGGGACCTGATGAGAAACTATACGTATCTGAAAATGGATTTGATGATAGAGGAAGCAGACCGGTCGCTAATGATGTTGATGACCTTTATGTTATCAAGCAGGGTGCCTGGTATGGCTGGCCGGATTATGCGGCAGGAATACCCGTAACTGATAAAAGATTTAAACCCGAGGGGAGGCCTCAGCCTGAGTTCATTATGAAAGAACATCCACCGGTAGAGCAGCCATTCATGACATTCCAACCTCATTCAGCGGCAATGAAGATTGGATTTGATCTTAATGGTCAGTTCGGTAATTCAGACCATCTGTTTCTGGCGTTTTTTGGGCATGGAACACCGGTAACAGGCAAGCATAGTCATGACCATAGCGGCCACAGGGTTACACGTATCAACCTGAGGAACCAGAGAATGGAAACATTCTTTGCCAATGCTAAAGAAGGAGAAACCACATTACGTATTGGTGGTGGTACATTTGAGGTAACTGGAAACCCCGCTGGACTGCAAAGACCATTAGATGTTGTCTTTTCGCCGGACGGAATGGCAATGTATGTTGTAGATTTTGGAGCGATGGATGCCTTGAGTACGAGAGTTCCTTTTCCAAAGACATTTCCTGGAAGCGGAGTTGTTTGGCGTATAGTGCCGGAGGGAACAGGTATAAAAAATCCACCGGCAGGACTGTCTGTAATATCTGGTAAGTAGGAATGACTATGGTTTGAGTAACAATAATTTTGCCTATTTATGTATATAATCGAACCCCATATTCACATGTATTCGCGTACCACAGATGATTATCAGGCGATGTACAATGCCGGTATACGTGTGGTTGTGGAACCATCATTCTGGCTTGGTTCCGACAGGCGCTATGCAGGGAGTTTTTTTGATTATTTTCGCTTAATCCTGGAATTTGAAACGCAGCGTGCTGCCCGGTATGGGATCGATCATTACTGCTGTATATCTGTTAATCCTAAAGAAGCTGAGAACAAAAACCTTGTCGATGAAGTGCTTTCAGGTATTGATGAATATCTAAGCCATCCGCGATGTGTAGGAATAGGTGAGATCGGGCTCAACAGGATAACAAAAAATGAAATTTATGCTTTTCGGCGTCAGCTATTAACGGCGGAGGAAAAAAGGATGCCGGTGATAGTTCACTTGCCCCATTTTCAAAAAGTCAAAGGTGCCATGATTATTACAGATATTATTAATGCCGAGGGTGTAGAACAAAGGCGTATAGTGATTGACCATAATACAGAAGATACAATGGATATTACTCTTAAAACAGCGTGCTTTGCAGGTCTTACGGTATATCCTTACTCTAAACTTAACCCGCATCGCGTATCTAATATTGTAAGGGATTTTGGAGCGGAACGAATAATGGTGAATGGCAGTGCAGATTGGGGCGATTCTGATCCCTTATCTTTACCAAAAACTGTTAACTATCTTCGGACTGAAGGCCACAGCGCAGAATCTATTAAGCTCCTTGTTCGCCATAATGCCAATACTTTTTATAGTCAGTCACCGGAGTGGAGACCAAATTACCGTATTAAACCTGTGTGCATCAATCAATATCAACGTCTGCCATAGCAATATGAAAATAGATGTGAGAAATCAATTTACTTACAAAGAAATCTTTTATGGCTGGTTAGAACTTATTCGTCCTCCAAACCTTTTTACAATACCAGGGGATATTTTGGCCGGAGCATCACTTGCACTTATTGGTAAGAATGAAATCCACCTCATAATCCCGGCAGTTGTTATTTCATTATTTCTTTATGCTTCCGGTCTGATTCTTAATGATTATTTTGATACTAAAACAGATAGAATTGAGCGCCCGTCACGCCCGGTACCATCAGGAAAAATACCTTCAAAGGAAGCGTTGGCTGCATCGGTAATCCTTATAGCTGCGGCAATATTTCTAAGTTTGTCCATGAGTGGAATAAAATTTCTGCCTGTAGATATGTCTCTTCACTCTATTCGAAAAACACAGGTGATGGAAATTGTTTCAATCCTTGTTGTGTTAATAGTGCTCTACAACGGGCTGGCAAGGAAAATTCCATGGACCGGTTTTGCCGTAATGGGATTATGTCGGGGCTGTAACGTCCTCCTTGGTGCGGCCGTAACAACAGAATGCTTTAGCAATAAGGTGTTTTACGGCGCAGGAATAGAAACATTCTATATCGCGTCTGTGAGTTCCATTGCATACACTGAAGCCAAAAGCACTCCGGGTAACATTAGATGTTGGCTGCCATATATATCCCTATTGGCTCTTGTTGTTATGGTATTAGAGAAAATTTCACTGACAGGGATTTGTGCTCTTTTCGTAGCTCTTGGTTATATTTTATTCATACTCCGGAAAATAAGATACGAAAATAAACATATTCCGGAAAGAGTTGGTGATCTTATTTCCAGTTTGATTCTGATTCAATGCACATTTATAGCAGTTTTTATGAACCATAACGGGCAATTTCGATACTACGGTTTCTCAGCCATAATCTTATTATATTTATTATTTTTTGCTTCGCACTTAACGGCAAAGAAGTTTTATAGAAGCTGATATTCCGGCAGTTGCTTAAAATCATGTTTAAATTAGCTGCCTTTGGCAGCGGCTATGGTTGGTTCAATCTTGTAGATTGAACCATGCGTTTAGCATAGGCCTGTACGTTTTGGTTTATTCCAGGCATATGAAACATGCCAAACGTTTCGGTTCAATCGTGGACGATTGAACCAACTCTGAAACATTTCCTGTATATTAAATTTAACTACATGAAACTGTATGAAACAGAAAGTTCTCTTACTTCAAATAGCGGCGCTTGGATATAACTTTTTAAGAAAAAACATAGAAAATCAAAGGTATTTTGGACTTGATATTAAACAAATTCATGGGCTTTTTCCAGCATTAACCTGTGTGGTTCAGGCTACAATGCGTACCGCCATGCCTCCAGCAAGGCATGGAATAGTAGGAAATGGATTCTTTTCCCGGGAACAGTGGAAGCCATTGTTCTGGGAACAGAACAGCAGGCTGATTGAAGGAGCGTATATTTGGGAGAATTTTCGCTCGTGCGGTGGAAAAGTAGCGCAGATGTTTATTCAACAGTCGCTTGGCCCAGGCTGTGATATCTTATTTTCACCCGCTCCAATTCACAAACACCGTGGTGGTATAATCATGAATTGCATTTCGAAGCCGCCGTATCTGGATGTAAGATTGAAAAAGGAGTTAGGGGGTGCCTTTCCACTACACCGGTATTGGGGTCCTTTGTCATCAAATAGGTCGAGTCAATGGATCTCAAAAGCCGTCATTAATGTTATGGACAACGAGGTACCTGAGCTGCTTTATGTGTACTTGCCCCATCTTGACTATGCACTTCAACGGCATGGTCCTAATTCAAAGAAAAGCAGAAGGGCATTTATTGAAATAAGTTCTATAATTAGTGAACTCTTAAAAGCTGCAGAGAAAAAAAATTACCGGGTTATCCTTTTTGGAGATTATACGGTAACTTCGGCGAATAATGTTGTGTTTCCAAACAGAATATTGCGGAAAGCTGGTTTGTTAAAAACAAGGAATATTAAAGGAATGCAGTACCCTGATTTTTACACGAGTGCGGCGTTTTGTGTTGTAGACCACCAGATTGCACATCTTTACGTATTCGAACAAGATAAGACGGAGCAGGTAAAGTCTCTCTTAAGTACAATACCATATATTGATAAAGTCTTAGACGGCCGTGGCAAGGCTGATGCAGGTGTTGACCATCCCAGAAGCGGAGAGTTGGTGCTTATTGCGAAACAGGGAACCTGGTTTGGTTACCAATGGTGGGTAGACAAAAAAGAGTCTCCAGAATATGCCCATCATGTCGATATACATAATAAACCTGGATATGATCCCTGTGAATTATTTTTTGGATGGCCTCCGCATATATCTCTAAATCCGATGAGAATCAGGGGAACTCATGGTCGTGTTGACGAGGATGAACCGGTCTTTTATGCGTCCGATATTGAATTTACGGATAGCCCCGGTACATTAACAGATCTCTCTATGAGCATAAAAAATTTTCTCAACTCGATTGTACAGGAATTTTAAGGTTTTGGAGTTGGTTCAATCGTCCACGATTGAACCGAAACGTTTGGCATGTTTCATATGCC
>CAZPUD010000070.1:0-16132 GCA_964589115.1 uncultured candidatus Brocadiaceae bacterium
TGAATGTGAAAGGATTTTTAATAACCTCCATTATGCGATACAAAAAGAGAAAATTAATGAGGAGAAAACAGGAAGAAGTAGTATGACTGATCGCTTAAGTCGTTGCGAGAGCGGCCACTCAATCTGGTTCAAAATGTTCTAAATCCGGTCTATATGCAGTAATAACAAAACAATATTCACTAAAGAGAATCAAACGCTGTAGCCACATGAAATGGTTCTTCCTCAAACCAGCCCCCTTGTTGTTTCAACTTTGTAAATTGAGCCCATAATTTGGAATTTTTATTGCACCGTTACCATTGCAAAACACCTGAGTTCAGGTTACAAACCCGCTTGGGATTCCTATGAAGTTACCAGAAGGTTTTTATACTGGGAAGATTTTGAAGGGTTTCGTCTTTGGTGATTATGGGAAGGTTGAGATATTTTGCAGTTGAGACAAGGATCTTATCGTGAAGTGCAAGGATGTCTTTCAGGTTAATCATTTTCTGGAGAACCGATTGCGCATTCTTGTGATAAATTGTTTTATCGTCTTTGCGCCTTTTTTGACAGAGTCGGGGTATTCTGCGTTTTCATAGAAGTTTTGATGCAACCCTTTCGCCACGAGAAATATGCTATTGACGCTTTATATCATCCCCGAAAATCTGAGGCCTCCCCATTGTGGAGGAAAGTCTTCAAAATGCTCAAAGAAGAAGGGAAAATAGATGATGACATAATCAAGAAACTTATGAACTGGAAACATTCCGGTTTCGGCGTACACAATAAGGAGCGGATTGTAAAAATAGACGTATCTGAATACAACCCCGACGCATCCCATCAAAACAATGGCGCGATTGTATCAAAAAGATCTATGAGGCAGACCCTCTGTGCTGTCCGAATTGTGGTGGAGAAATGAAAATCGTCAGCTTTATTACTGACCAACAGGTAATACGGCAAATCCCGAAACATCTCGGTCTTTGGACAGCTTAAAGTGAAAAAGCAATTTCCTATCATCTCATCGATTTGAAAATACATGGGTGAGAAACTCCCCAGGCTATGTATCTTTTTTGGAAATAAGACATATTTAAAATCTGAGAAAATCACGCCCCTCATTTGCTGTACCGGCAGAGAACACTAACCGAGTCTTTAAATGGTCTATTGTAATGTTAAAATTTTTTTTCCACAAAAAAATTTTGGAACCTATATCGTGTGAGAATTGTTTTTAGGAATTGATACATTTCACATACTATATTTTTGATAGAAATATACTATGACGAAAAAGAAATGAATCGGAAAAGAAATGAATCGGACACCGAAACAAATCTCTATAAAACGAAATAAACCTCCCCCTAGAGGCAAGTACTCTATGTATATCAGACTAGAGTACTTGCTTTTCTCTTTTCTATAATTAAGGTTCAACTAAATCTTTACGACTTAATTTATAGATTCAAGACTAAACTAATCACAACCTTGTTATGGTATTATTAGCATATTTTGATAACTATCTTTAGATTTTTATCTGTGAAATCTGTAGTTCCAGTATTTGCTTTTAAAACTCGACCCATGTGTGAAGATAAACCGGATATAAAGTATTCAAGGAGACTGCTATGATTGAAGTGCAAGGACTTTGCATGCATTATGGCCCAACAGTAGCGTTGGACAACATTTCCTTTACGGTAAAAAAAGGAGAAATTGTTGGACTCCTTGGGCCAAATGGTGCGGGCAAGACAACAACGATGAGAATTCTTGCCACACACATAATGCCCGTTGGAGGTTCAGCAAAAATTGGCGGCTTTGACGTATTGGAAAATCCAAAAAAGGTGCGCGGCATTTTAGGATATTTGCCTGAAAATGCACCCCTGTACCCGGAAATGGAAGTCGTTGAGTATCTGAATTTCGTTTCACAAGCCAGAAATCTTACTGGAAATATGAAAAAGGAACGTTTGGATTGGGTCCTTACCCATTGTGGTCTTAAGAACGTTTACCATCGTCCGATAGGAGATTTATCCAAAGGATACCGTCAAAGGGTAGGACTGGCGCAGGCATTAATTCACGACCCTCAAGTATTGATTTTGGATGAACCAACTTCGGGACTTGATCCCATACAAATTCTTGGTATCCGAAAACTTATTAAGGAACTGGCCAAAGAAAAAACGATTATCCTGAGTACCCATATACTTCAGGAGGCTGCTGCTATAAGTGATAAACTTCTTATTATCGATCGCGGGCGTATCGTTGGTAAAGGTTCAGTGGATGAAATAGCTCAATCCTTGCAGTCACGCTCCGCGACACGTTTTGCAGTCAGGGCGTCCACTTCCGAGTTAAAAAAGTCCCTGTCTGCAATACCGAAAATCACAAAGATGGATATACTGGATGAAAGAGAAGGAATTGTTGACGTCCTGGTGGAAACGGGTATAAGGGATAACATCTGGGAAGATCTTTCATCTGCTGCACGTGCGAACGGTTGGGATATTAAAGAGATGCGTGAACATGCTTTTTCACTTGAGGACATATTCCTGTCGCTGGTCGATAAAGAACGGGTTGAGAAATAAGGAGAATATATGAAAAATGTATTAATTGTTTTCCGTAAAGAATTTGCTGCCTATTTTATATCTCCCATTGCATATATTTTTATTATTGTTTTTCTCGCAGTAAGCTGCGGCCTTTTTATGACCAATTTTTTTCTTATGGGTACGGCCGAGATGCGGGATTATTTTAATATGTTACCATGGGTATTGATTGTCTTTATTCCTGCGGTAACGATGCGGCTGTGGTCTGAGGAGCGTAAATCAGGAACTATCGCCTTACTTCAGAGCCTTCCCATGTCCAGTTCACAACTTGTATTAGGGAAATTTTTTGCCAGCCTTGCCTTTTATATTACAGCCCTTGCAGGGACATTTCCTATTCCGGTTATGTTATCGATTATCGGTACACCTGATTGGGGGCCTATCTTCGGTGGTTATTTTGGCGCTCTATTTCTCGGTGCCTTTTACCTTGCCGGTGGTATTTTCATCAGTGCTTTTTTTAAGGACCAGATCGTATCCTTTATCCTTACCATGGTGCTCTGTTTTGTTTTCTATATGCTGGGAACCGATTTTATTGCAACCTTTATTGACGGCTGGATTCCTCAATTTGGGTCGTTCCTCAGTTCATCATTGGGATTAGCCTCCCATTTCTCTGCTATTGAAAGGGGAGTCGTTGATATCAGTGATATTCTTTATTTCCTCTCATTTACCGTTGCGTTCCTCACCCTTAACACGTACACCCTTGAAAGCAGCATTAAACTGCATTCAAGGCGAAAGTTTGCAATAAACTGTGCTGTTGTTATTGGTATTGCAATTATGATAAATGTAATCACAAATCCTCTCCATCTTGGACGGTTTGATTTTACAAAAAACAAGATTTACACCATAAGTGAATCATCCCGCAAGGTTGTGAGCCGTCTGAAGGACGTGCCGCTTGAAATTACATACTACGTAACGCCGAAGTCGAAAATGCCCACCGCATTGAAAACTCTTGAGCAAGATGTAGTAGATAAACTTACAGAGTTTAAAAGGTTGAGCAAAAATATCAGGATAACAATCGTTGATCCTACCAAAGGGCTTGAAGATGTGGAAGTAAACAAAGAAGATACAACAGAACTGGCAAAAAAAATTCAGGAGAAAATGGACAAGCTTCAGGAGAAGGGGATCGTTCCTTTTAATGCCCAGAGTATTGAGCATGATTCCTTTAATGTCAAACGCGTTTATAGTGCAATCAGCATATCATATCTCGATAAAAAGGATGAAATTATACCGCAGGTGGTCCCGCAGAATTTAAGCTCCCTTGAATATGAATTAGTATCAAGAATATACCGTATGACAATGGATAAGAAGCCGAGGGTAGCAATTTTTTCTCCTGTGGAATATCCCGATCCACGCATGAAAGACCCAACAATGCGAAGTATGTTAATGCAGATGGGTCAAAAAATCCCGTTTCCGGAAGATTACTATTCAGTAATATCGGAGACACTTGGTCAACAGGGATATAATGTAAGAAAAATAGATTTAACTAAGGATTCTCCTATACCCGAAGATACAAAAACCCTAATTATAATAAAACCAGAAAAGCTTAATGAGCGGCAACGCTATGAAATCAATAAAGCCGTGGCATCGGGGACAAATCTTTTTATGGCAGTACAAATGCAAGAGTACAGTTACTCACCGGGTAACAAAGGAGGCATTCAGGTTACACCTTACAGGGTTGAACCGGATGTTAATCCACTGCTTTCTCCATTTGGAATTACTGTAAGTGATCAAATCCTCATGGATAGTAACCACGAAACCCTGATGGTACCAAGCAGACAGGATCGCGGTATATTCTCCATTATACAGAATCAGCCGGTCAGGATGCCAATACACATACGTATACCTGAAAAAAATATGAATAAAGAAGTCTCTATCACAGACCAGATCGGCTCCCTCTTCTATCTCTGGGGGTCAGCACTCAACGTGGATACCAAAAAGATGCAAGACCTTAAGTTGAATTACAAAATACTTGCTTCATCAGGAAATAAAACGTGGACAATCCCTTATAAGGCAGAACCTATCACAAATGCAGATATAACTCCTAACTTCCATGAATTAAAGCCGAAACAGCCTCTTGCTGTCCTTATAGAGGGAAAATTTCCCTTTATGTATGAGGGAAAAGACATCCCTGCATGGCCAAAACAGGCGCAATCAAAGAATCCGGAAGCGGCGTCTACTGAGGAAGAAGATACGCCGGAAGGGAAGGCACCGGTTATAGAAAACCTTCCGGCAAAGGTGATTATCGTAGGCTGTGCTGAAATGTTCAGTGACCGGGTAATTGCCAGCGCAGGAAATCCGCTATTTTTTATGAATTCAGTGGATGCACTTGCCCTGGGTGATGAACTCATCAGTATCAGATCAAAAGGAAAAGCAGTGGAATATATTGGTCAATTATCTTCTGGTGCAAAACTTTTTTATAAATTTTTTGCAGTTGTTTTTGTACCTGTAATTTGGGTTGCAGCAGGTGTAATACGCACTTACCTGAGAAAACGCCGTCGTATTATGTATCAGAAGATGATTGCAGTGAACGCATAAAAAGAGGAGGAAAACGTGAAAAACAAGCAGATACTTATCGCCCTCGCAGTCTTTTTTGTATTGGTTGTTATTTATTTTATCGTACTGCGCAGACCTGAAAAGTCAACAGTGGTAGTTGGTTACCAACCTGTAAGTAAAGACTTTTCAGCAAAAAATGTCAGTAAAATTGAGTTGTATAAGGGTAATGATAAAAAGGGTGCTGTTATTCTTCAA
Organism: uncultured candidatus Brocadiaceae bacterium; assembly: GCA_964589115.1. Lineage (GTDB taxonomy): Bacteria > Planctomycetota > Brocadiia > Brocadiales > Brocadiaceae > JBDIVL01. Next base: position 5,289 of record CAZPUD010000070.1, read on the forward strand.
AAAGGCCCGAACGATTGGGAGGTGGAAAGCAGTTTCCATGTTCCAGCCAACCACGATAAAGTTCAGAAGCTTCTGGATGCTTTTGAGAATGTTGAAGGGAAAATAAGGGCCACTGGAAAAGAGTTCTTTGAAGATTTCCATCTTTCTGAAGATAAGGCCCTGCATCTGGTATTTGCTGGTGAAGGTACATTCCCACACGTGTTGATCGGTAAAAGAGGAGAAGATAACACGAGTACATTTATCAGACTGGCAGATAAAGATGATATCATGCATGTTGATAAAGATTTGTACAATGAGATGGGAATATGGGGAGAGACTTTTCCTGAATCTGACAATTGGATACAAAGGCAGTTTTTAGATCTTGATAAAGAACTCATACAGGAGATTGCATACCATCGTAATGGAAAAGACTTTTTGTTTGTAAAACAAGAGAAAAAAAGTGAGGAAAAAGGAGGGTCAGGAGAAAATAAAAATAAAGATGAGAAGAAGGAGTATGAGTGGAAGTTGGCATCCTGGGATAAAATTTTTGAGGCCGATGAGTCAAAGATACAGGACATAGTCTCCGCCGCTTCTTCCTTATGGATAGAAAAAGCCGTTGATCCTGAGGTCTGTAATAATGATTGTTTTAAACATACAGATACAACTGTAACCATTTCAACATCAGATAATAAAAAGTATGTTATACGCTTTGCCGATAAAGATGGTAATTCATATATTAAAAAAGACGGATCACCTGCCGTTTATAAAATCGCATCGTATGAGAGGAAAAGATTATCACCCGATATGAGTAAGTTTCTGAAGATCGAACTCCCGAAGATCAAAGAACTGAAAGGATATGAAGTTCTTGATTACAGGGTTGATCCGGATTGGACGGGAAAACAGATTGTTTCCAGGAAGTTAGAAGAAGCAGATAAAACGATCAGGATCAATTACGATGTAGAAGATGAAAAAACATGGATACGTTTCGACAACGACAATACCATTTTTGCCTTCGATAAAAAATTGTATGAGAAATTAAACAGCGAAGAAAAAAAGGAAGAAAAGAGCTAAGTTCATTATCTATAATCATGACATCCCTTCGGGATTGGATTGTATACCATCTCTATTTTACCTTCAACATTCATTATTCCTTGTTCAATATTCAATATTTTCCGGCGGGGGTTGTCCAAAAAGTTTTATAAACGTATCATATGTAGGGGCTTAAAATCTTCAGCCCTTACCTTTTGTATGGTTTGCAGACTTTTTGGACAACCCCCATGTGTTTATCCTGAATAATTACTTGATTATAGAGGTTATATTGGCGTAATATGGTTTAGTAGTCAATAAAGGAGAACTTTATGTTAACAAAACCCCATATAAAGCCAGTGAAGAAATCTGAGGCTTCTGGCGATATAAAAAGTATTTTCAAAGAGATTCAAGATACAATGGGTATCCCATGGGTACCGGCGAATTGGCAGTCATATGCGATGTATCCCAATATCCTGAACCTCTTTTGGAAGCGGCTAAAACCGGTTGTTTCAACGAAGTCTTTTCTTCACGATGCCGTTGCGATTACGGTACATACCTATCAGGATACAGCTACCTGGTATAAGCCATCGTACCGGCCCGAGATCACACCACGGGAACGTCGGAAGATTGAACGGGAACTTGATGCGTTTGAGTTTGGCAATTCACAACTCCTGATTCAACAAGAAATCCTTTCTCAGGTGTTAAAATATGGAAACAGACCAAAAGTAATTTTTAAAAGATTGGCCCGGCCTGCAAGCACATATCGCTACCCTGAGATCAAGATGATCGAAGAAGGTGCTGCTCCGCACAATGTGAAAAGGCTCTATCAGGATATAAAGGATACTTTAAAACTTCCACTGGTCAACTCTGATTATAAGGTCCTGGCTAAATGGATGTCGTTTTTTAAGCCTGCATGGGAAGACTCCAAAAAGTGGCATAAAAAAAGAAGATATCTGGCTCTTAAAAAGAAGTTGACGTCTATGGCAAACGAGTCAGCTAGCCGGTTTCCTGTTTCCATAGGTTATGAGGAAATACAGGAAGCGGTTGGTAATGTCAATGAGTTGAAGAACCTGAAAAGAATGATAAATATGTTTACCCGGTTACTTCCGGGATTAATCGTGAATGACGCGTTATTTCATATCGGTATCACTGCTGGCCAATCCGTTACACCACCACGCTCAGAATAATACCTACCGATTTAAGGCACTTTGTATTTAGCAGCAATCCTTAAGGCTGAATTACCTATCTAGTACACTATCAACTAATTGTTAATAATAGATTATATAGTATCTGTCATCTATGAAAAAGCATGTCAAGAAAAAACAATGTCTCTATTGACAAAAGAAAACAAAGAAATGTTTTCTTGTCATGCGTCCTTCCACATGGGGACAAATCAAGTTATAAAGTCTCGAATGCATGAATGACAAACGGCTTAGTATCGTTCTCTTTCTCTTACCTTCTCTGAAATACCTTTGGCAATCGGTTTTCAGTCATCTATCGGTGCTCTTTGCTGAGCATGGTAATTTTGGATTTAAACGAGGGCGGATCAACCATTGCGTTGGACCTCTTTGGGTCAATGACACTTGGATCTCATCCCTCTCTCAAGAAAACAGGCATGAAACAACATTCACACATTCTTGCCCTGTTTTACTTGATTAGATCGCCTGGTATTAGTCTCTCGTTATATTTCTCGCTCTTCCTCCATACGCTTAAAGATATCGCTGCTATCTTACGACATACTGCATTATAGGCATTATCATGACTAATGCCTTTGACACGTAATGAATCATAATATCTTCTTAAGCCGCTCTTACCTTTTAATACCGAATGTCCTGCCATCTTGTATACGCATTTTAATATCCGATTACCCCAAATCTTCTCACTCCCATATTCCCTACCATCACTTATCCTCTTATGCCTTACCAGACCACAATAGCTGTAATATTTATACTTACTGCTAAACCTCTTCGGGTCTATTACCTGGGAGACGATCTTTGCTGCCTGTATACTACCAATACCAGGAATACTCCCCAGATATTTTATCTCTTTAAATTCCTTACCGCATCGATTTATCTCTTTTATATATTCCTGTCTGCTTCCTTCCATCTTCTCTAAAAGCTGATATATCTGTGTGCCTATAAATTTAAAATCTCTTCGCTCAAGTCCCTCAAGAAAACTCTCATCGTTATACAACGATTCACCTTTTACTCTCTTTCCACTCTTCCGAAATAAGGACTTGTATCGGTTCTTCAACCTCACTCCTTCTTCTATTAAATCCTGATACCCTGACATTAAACTCCTCAACTTCTCCCTCTTTGAACCATCATGATACACGGGTGTGAGAAAACCTCCTCGCAAGAGCTTTGATAGCTTCCTGGCATCCATCTTGTCTGTCTTTACCTTCTTGTAATCCTTGTTCGCTACAGGATTACATACTATCAATTCATCTACTTCTGGTCTCAATATCTCATACAGCCAGTTGCTTAATTCACATTCCTCAAATGTCAGTTTCTTTACTCCCTCTATCCCCCTCAAATACTTCACCAAAAGCCGCCCATTGCTCTCTATCGTTGTATTGTCCACTTCCCTGCCTCTTTCATCTGTCACATTGAATGTACATGTTGACGAATGTGCATCTAATCCTATATACTTTATCATACAGCCTCCTCTCCAAGGTTTAATGGCTTACCACCTTAACGGATGGTCTAAAGCCTTTATGATATTTAATATCACAAAAGGTTATTGCCTATTCAAGGCTTTTTAACCTCCTTGGAAGGACGCTGCTTTTTCATATTACCATTGCGAGGGCGTTTTTCTCTGCAATTCTACAATCCCCCTTTATCCCGCTTTGCTAAGTGGATTTTTGTTATTCACGCTCTCATAGTTGGTTCAATCTTTTAGATTGAACCATGTGTTTAGCATTGGCTTGTACGTTTTTGATTGGTGCCAGACACATAAAACATGCCAAATGTTTCGGTTCAATCGTGGACGATTGAACCAACCCCCAGAATAAATGGCTAATATGGTTGAATGGCTATTAACCATACAACCATACAACCATATAACCATTTAACTATTCGCTGTTTCTTGGTGTGGCACTGACGAACTCTGTTTGTCAGTGTTTCGTATTCCATATCAAATTTCGTATTTAGACAATCAACGGACAAACATCCCTGTTTAAAACTTACAGGGATAGGGTTTGTCCGTGCCACCCTGAAAGCCGCTTAAATAAAATAAACAAAATGAATTCCTCAGACTCATTTTAAAATAATCACGCATAAAACCCATCCCTAAAAAAACCAAATAACTAACTGCCTGATACAAAAATTGGTGTCATTATAACAGGTTATTCATGCAGTGTTAATTTCAGCAGAATACCCGTAACTTAAAACAATAACCTTATTTTGGGATGGATTATGAAGATTTATCTTACAAAGACGGCGAAAATTGTTACTTTGTTGATTATCCTGATTTTATCAACGCTTGGTGAATCTGTTGTAGAGGCAGAGGTTGTTATTTATAATGATGGAAATGGTATACTACTTTGCAGAGGCGGCCATAATGATCCTCTTCATAATCTAAAGCCACAGGTAATCCAAAATTTAGAAATCCCAAGATACAGTGGAAGAGATGAAATAATAAGGTATTCAGCATTTACTATCTCTTATAATGAAGAGCATGAACAGGCAAATTGGGTCGCATATGAATTAACGAGGGAAGAAACTTATGCAGTCTGCCAGAGGTATCGTAATTTTATTTCGGATCAAAGATTTCAGGAAGGGACTGCAGACGATAAGGATTACCATGGTTCCGGGTATGATAGAGGCCATCTGGCACCCGCCGGTGATATGGCATGGTCAGAAACAGCGATGCGTGAATCCTTTTTTTATAGTAATATCAGTCCGCAGGATCCGGGCTTTAATAGAGGTATTTGGAAAGATCTGGAAGAACTAGTGAGAGAATGGGCAAAGGATAATCAATCTGTTTACATTGTTGTCGGACCTATCCTGGAAAAAGGATTACAGACGATCGGCCGCAACAAGGTTTCAGTACCAAAGTATTATTATAAGGTAATTCTGGACTACAGAGAGCCTGATATTAAGGGGATCGGCTTTGTTATTCCAAATAAAGGTATGGATGAACCTCTTCAGAAATTTGCATTATCGATTGATAACGTTGAAAAATTAACAGGGATCGATTTTTTTTGTCTTTTGCCGGATGAACAGGAAGAGCTTATTGAATCGACACTGGATCTAAAGAAATGGAAATTTGATGAGACAAAGGTTCCTGTGAAGCTAAAAGCTGTTACAGCGGCAGTACAGTGCAGGGGAATTACCAAGGCCGGGAAAAGGTGTAGAAATACAATCACAAGTAGTGATGAGTATTGTCATTTACACAAAAACCAGAATAATAGAGGTCAAAATTGAGAGATATTGGTAGGGGCTGAAGATTTTCAGCCCCTACATTTAATCAAATAAGTATTTTTATTTCATGGTATAACCTGACCATATCCTTATTTATTAACGAAAAGCATTACGGACAATTCGTTGAATCCGGAATATTGCAAAATTGAGGGAGGGGATAAATATCATCAATACCCTTTATATCACAGTTTGAGATTTCCTCATCAACATCACCAAAGATATCAGAGGATTCAGCCGAGGCATACATCAGGTCTTCCGGATCATCGCTATGCCCTAACCCAAGAGCATGTCCAAGTTCATGACGTGCAACATTTCTGGTTCCAGCATTACTGAAATTTTCACCAAAAGCCTTACCGCTAAGCTGTATAGACACACTCTGCAATTCACAACCGAATGGACTCTTTGTCTTTGGCAATGCCTGTCCCAGTACTGATCCACCGCCGACCTTCATTTGAATAGTGATATCCGCCTTTCTTACGTCATTAACCACCTTCAGAATTGGTGCACCTTCCACCGCAGAGAGTGCGGTCTTCCAATCATCAACAGCCGCTTCAACGTCATTTATACTGCTTTGTGTTACATTTTTCCCGGCCTTTATTAGGACGGTGACTTCTGACGACTTATTCCAGCCAACACCGAGAAGATTTAATGTTGAAGCAAAGATGGTGTTCGTGGAAAGTGCTGAGATTGCAATTATAGAAAGGATACCAGCCGAAACCCCCAAAAAAGTTTTCCCCAAAAATCTTCTCATAACATTTCCTCCTTTTTTAAAGATGTATATATTTAAATGAACGATAAGCTATATAAATGTACGATATTGTCCTTTTTGTCAATCCAAGAATCATATTGAGGAAAAGAATTAATCCGGCAATACACATTGAAAGGGTGAAAATATGGAAAATATTAATCTGAAGTTGTCCAAAAAATGTACCATACACCGGAAAAAAATGTAATTTATATCTTTGTTGTGTAAGTTAATTAAAAATAAAATGTTAATAAATGGAAAATGTGTAAAGTTACTACTAAAATAAAATATATTAAATGTGCCATGTCGCAAAGGTGTGTCATATGTAATGTGACATGACACAGTGTGTAATCGGTTTGGCCAGATATATTTTTTCATATCCAGATCATGCGTTAGAGCCAGAGACCTGATAAAAATAGTTTGCGTCTGAGTGCCAACTGCATCAGCCATATACACAACCACAGGAATAAACGCTGCTATTTGCAATCTGTTCTTCCAGCGTGCCTTCAAAATAGCGAACAACAATTGCAGTGGCAAGTCCTCCAAAAAGACCAATGACCAGCCATGGAAGTCTTTTGACTTTGTTTGTTGCATACTATTCCCTCTCACTAAGATAATAGAACGTAACACTATTGTGTATCTGTAATAAATACAGGTTCTCTTGTGTTGCTTCTTGATGTAATGTGATAAAGTACTTTATCACATTCTATTCCTGAAGATATTGTCAAGGAAGAAAATACGTTATACATTTCATGGAAGGTTGAAAACTCTCCATAGATTTGTTATAAAAACCGTGTGCCAATTATTATTTTGCATCTTCTGGAGGAGTCTCATATGTGGAAAGAATTCAGAGAGTTTATCGCTCGTGGTAATGTAATTGATTTGGCCGTCGCATTCATTATGGGCGCAGCTTTTGGCAGAATAGTTACCTCTCTTGTCGAAGGTATCCTTATGCCGCCAATCGGATTACTACTCAACAGGGTAGATTTTAGCAGTTTATTTTTCGTGCTTGATCGATCAAGGGGTATACCTGTGTCCCTTGCAGATGCGAAGGCCAATGGAATTCCGATTATAGCTTATGGATCGTTCATCAATGATGTAACGAATTTCCTAATCATTGCTTTCGTAGTATTCCTGCTTGTGAAGGGAGTTAATCGGATAAAGAGTAAGAAGGAGGTGCCGTCAGGTGAGCCGACTGTAAAGGAATGTCCTTATTGTTTATCTACAATTCCAATTAGGGCAACACGCTGTGCACACTGCACAGTGGATTTGGGAAAGGCATAAATACCGGAAGAGATGAGGAGTTTATTCCCATTCTCTTATCCTTGCAATGGCATGTGCAATTTTCTGTTTCAAGGCATTTGCCGATTCTTGAGTCCATGAATAAAAGCCCTTCCCCGTCTTTACTCCCTTTTCGCCACGTTCAACCTTTTCTTTTATTAGGAGAGGTATTTCCGGAGAAGATTCAGGATCGGGAAATAGCTGGGAGGCCATAACCAACGCAACATCTAACCCTGCGATATCAGCAAGTTCAAAAACACCCGCGCTGGCATAGCGCATCCCAAAACTCTTTTTAATTACCATATCAACATCCTCAGGACTGGCAATTCCATTGTTTACAATTGATACGGCTTCCCTGAAAAGCGCTGCTTGCAGCCGGTTTGCAATAAAACCCGCTACTTCCTTCTGTACAATGATAGGGCTCTTTCCTGTTTTCATCAAAAGGTTGTAAATGGTGGTAATTGTTTGACCGGATGTCTCTTTGCCTCTGACAATCTCAACAAGTGGTAATAAATACGGAGGATTGAAAAAGTGAGTAACAAGCACACGGTCAGGCCGTTGTGTTGCTGATGACAACGTGCCCGGTAAAAAGGTGGATGTATTGCTTGCAAGTATTGTGTGCTCCTGGCATATCCTGTCAAGCTCCTGGAATATATGCTGTTTCAATCGCAAATCCTCCATCACCGACTCAATAACTGCGTCAGCTGTCTGCTCATCCACTATTTGTCCTCCCTGGTTTTTAGTAACCTAGCGCCTGAGCTCATCGGTGCGGTTTGTCCGCGTCCGTTGGAGCGATTTGTTCAACATTTCCTTTCTTAACTGCTTCCATAACAGGACGATTACCCCTGTTTGAATTACAATGCAAGCATGCTGTAACAAGATTGTCGAATGAATTGGTCCCACTATGTGAGATGGGCTGAGTGTGGTCAAGCGTCGCACTGAAACGAGTAAGTTGCTTTCCACAGTATCGACATTTGTAGCCGTCTCTCTCGAATATCTTAAGGCGATTCTCTGCAATGTTGTAGTAGTCGGTCTCACGACGTTCATCTACAGGTTTCGGTGTCAAAGCTTGTATTTGCGCTTTCTTGATAAGGTCGAGGCACCAAGGTATCTCTTCGGGAAGAAGAATCAAATAGGGCGTTCCGTCGCGATTGGTATCCCCATCTTTCCTGATGACACCTTTTTCCTCCAATCCATGGATCGCATCTTGAACCGCAGCATACGAAAGTTTCTCGGATTGCCCGCTGCTTGAGGTAATCACTCCCTTGCACAGGCCACGAACGCTAGCCCGAACACGTTGGGTGCCGTGGGCTACTACTGAATGTCGAAATAAATGCCAGTAGATAGCTGACTCATAAGGGTAGAGTCGTGGCTGCAAAAAATCTACTATCTGGCAGACCAAATTCGGTAGCTCCAAGGCATCGAAATTTTGCTCGAAAGAGTCTGCTTCCCTGGTCTCACCTTCATTTTCAATTCGAGTGAGCAACTCTCGAATCTTTTCTATGTGTTCTTTCATCTGTTTTTACGCCGAACATTCACTTTTATCTTTATTCTATAAATGTCGGCATTTTATTTTTTACCACAACAGTTGTCAAATATAAATAGTGAAACTTGTGATGAGATAGTGAGTATGTTTCTATAATATAGTGCTAATATAATTAATATGTAGAATCTCAATAACTCTTTGATTTTATTATGCTTTCGGCTTTTAAAGATTACCTCCAAAAATACTATAGCATCCAATGGATGAAACCGAACATATCCTTAGCTTACGAAAGATTACCCCAAAGGTCATTGCGAGGGTCTTTTCCGAAGCAATCCTAAAGCAGAGATTGCGGAGCCTGTTCTGAGCGTATCAGCAAGGAATCTCCAAGTTTGCTTCAGTTTCCGCCTCGCAGCCGCTCCACTCCTCGCAATGACATTTTTAAGATTTTCCATATGCTCTATACGCCTGCATTCAACCAAATACTCTACTTTCGCCATATTCTGTCCGGTTTCATCTATTGGATGCTATAGTTAAAGATAAATACATACCTTTTTACCAGAAGCGGGTTTCGGATTATTATGCGTTTCTCAACGAGTCTGATTTACAGATTTTGAATTCCGAACAAAAGAAGCGATTCCTGAATCACCTATCGAAAACTAAGGATAAAAGACATCTACCTTGAACAAAATATAGTCATGGTAAGGTCCGGCAAGGGGGATAAAGACCTGAGAACTATGCTCCCTGAGTTCCTTAAGGATGATCTTATCAATCATCTCTCAGATGTAAGGACATAATATGATCAGGATAGAGAAAAGGATATCAATGGCGTTTATCTTCACGGCGCACTGGAAAAGAAATACCCCAATGCAGGTAAAGAGTGGGGCTGGTTCTGGTTTTTTCCTTCAAAGTCACTTTCCGTAACCCACACGCACACACGGTGCGTCGTCAACATCTGCATCCTGCATCACTTCAGAAGGCATTTAAGAGCGCTGTTACAGGAGGGGGTATTGCGAAGCAGGCATCTGTGCATACCTTAAGACATGGCTTTGCCATGCATCTGTTGTAAAACGGGTATGATATTAGGATAATTCAGGAATTGCCTGGTCACATGTCGCTACAAAGGATATATTAGGAACCAGAAGCCCTCTGGATAAAAACCTCATATAGTTTAAGAAAATCGGCAGATAATTATAGTAATCTAAACCTGAAAACATTTTGATGCTTTTATAAAACGGCAATTCCCTCTTTCTCCGCGGCTTGATTTAATCTTGTGTCATTACTCGAAAAATATACTTCCGACCTGATTTTTCTCCTTAAATTGATAGCCGAAGCCAGATGAATGGAATCAAAACCTCTGAGAAGATGCTTTTGGGCAATATCACCGGCAAACCTTATTAAGCCATCGGTTACTTCAATTACAAAATAACTTTCCCAATCCCCATTAAAATCTTCTACAACCTTTTGTAACATCTTGTGAGAAAACCCATCGTCTTTCTGTTTTCTTGCGAAGGCAGCCCTTGCTTCGGCATAAGCTACCTTTGAAGTGGAAATAACCGTTGCAGTGGAAACTATACCTTTTATTCTTTCAGAACCAATCTCTTCAACATATAATTTGACCAGGTCGCTGGTATCAAGGTAAACAATCATCTTCTCTCTTCAATAACTATCTCAGAAACGGTCTTCCCTTTAATCTTCACAGGATGTTTAGTCCCCACTGGCTTACCACCTTTCCATACCGCAAAACCTTCTTTGATAAGAGAAAGCAACTCGGAGTCTTCACTTGTTCTTTCAATGGGAACAATGGCAGCAATTACCTTTTCTCTTTCCGTAATTATAATCTTTTCGCCTTTTTTTATCTTACGGAGATACTGGCTTAACTTATTCTTGAGTTCTTTAATTC
>CAZPUD010000071.1:0-16117 GCA_964589115.1 uncultured candidatus Brocadiaceae bacterium
CAATCTACAAGATTGAACCAACCTTAGTCGCTGCCAAAGGCAGCCTAATTTAACGCATAGGAATTCAATCATGGTAGGAGTGAACCTTGTGTTAGTCCAAATGGGAAACAAATATAAATGTTTTGAATTGTGCTGGGCAAGGGCAAATACAAGGTTCACCCATACGCGGATATTATAAAAAGTCTTTGTGTTGGTTTAATTGCTTACAATTGAACTGAACGTTTTGCATGTTTCATACGCCTGGCACAAATCAAAAACATACAGGCCGATGCTAAACACATGATTTAATCTAAAAGATTGAACCAACCGTGAGTACTTTAGGGCCAGGTAGTCGGGTAGGTTGGGTTGAGCGGAGCGGAACCCAACGGGAAATTTCCAAAGCATCTCCGAATGTTTTCGTTGGGTTTCGTGCCTCAACCCAACCTACCCGACTACGTTGGAAAAAAGTCTCCAGAGGCCTGATTTATACTTCAGGCTCCGGTTGAGTCCTATCTTCGACCATGTCTTTTCCGTCCGCTGCTCCGGCGGGAATTTTTTCCCCACATTCTTCAGCTTTTGATTCTTCTGGTATAACACGTGCAACAGATACCAGCTTATCTCCCTCTTCTATAGAGAAGAGTTTTACTCCCTGCGTGTTCCTGCCTATGGAACGGATAGTGTTCACTGATGTACGTATAACCATACCTTGTGCGGTAATCATTATCAACTCGTCTTCATCTCTGACATCGATCAACGCTACAACATTTCCGTTTCTGTCGGTGGTTTTTATGTTGATGACTCCCTGTCCACCTCTATGATGGACTGGATATTCCGAGAAATCCGTTCGTTTCCCAAAACCATTTTCACAAACGGTCAGCAATGATGCATTTTCATCAACAATGACAATACCTTTTACCTTGTCATTATCCTTGAGCGTAATTCCCTTTACCCCATGTGTTACACGCCCCATTGTCCTGACATCCTCTTCAGAGAAGCGCATTGCTTTTCCATGTTCGGTACCGAGAATGATATCTTGTTTACCGTTGGTCAGTTTAACACCAATCAGCTTATCTCCGTCATCCAGATTAATGGCAATAATACCACCCTTTTTAGGATTACCATAAGCACAGAGCGGCGTCTTTTTGATAATTCCATTGCTTGTTGCCATAACCAACTGCCGTTCATCGAATACACGTACAGGGATAAGCGATGTTACATTTTCGCCTTCCTTTATTTCCAGCAAATTAATTATTGCCCGTCCCTTTGATACCCTGCCCATTTGTGGAATATCATAGACTTTTAGCCAATAAACTCTACCCTGATCGGTAAAAAACAGAATATAATCATGGGTGGACGCTACAAAGAGATGTTCTATGAAATCTCCTTCTTTCATGTCAGCACCGGAAACGCCCTTGCCGCCCCTGTGTTGTTTCCGGTATGATGTAAGCGGCAGACGCTTGATATATCCCTCGTGACTGATAATAACGACGACATTCTCTTCTGCAATCAGGTCTTCCAGATCCAGATGAGTAACAGCTCCGGCAATCTCGGTGCGGCGCTTATCGCCAAAACGGTTCTTAACCTCTTTAATATCTTTTTTGATAATATCCAGCACTAATTTCTCACTGGCAAGAATTGCCTGATATTCTTTGATATCGGCACATAACTTTTTGTATTCTTCCTCAATCTTTTCTTGTTCAAGCCCGGTCAATCTCTGAAGCCTCATATCGAGAATGGCGGTAGCCTGGGTCTCGGAAAGAGAAAACTGGTTCACGAGCCTCTGCCGCGCATGTTCAACCGAATCTGAGGTTTTAATTAACCGGATAATTTCATCTATGTTTTGAAGTGCAATCCTCAGCCCTTCTAGGATGTGCGCTCTTGCCTGTGCCTTTTCCAGTAAATATTTTGTCCTGCGCTGAATGACGACCTTCCGGTGCTCGATGTAATAAACCAGCATCTCTTTTAGATTAAGCGTTACAGGCCGGTTATTAACCAGTGCAATCATGATAATACTAAAAGTATCCTGAAGTTTTGTATGTTTATAAAGCTGGTTTAAAATAACCTCTTCGTCTTCTCCCTTCTTTAAATCGATAACCAGACGGCTTCCTTCCCGGTCGCTTTCATTACGGATATCCGAAATGCCTTTGATCTGTTCTTCCCGCACCAATTCAGCGATTCGCTCAAGGATATTATCTCTATTGAGTTGATAGGGTATTTCGGTTACTACGATACTCTTCTTTCCGCTCTTACTTGTTTCAGTGTGTACCCGTGCCCTTACGGTAATTGTTCCACGTCCTGTCCGATACCCTTCTTTAATCCCTTCCGTACCACAAATGAGTGCACCCGTGGGGAAGTCAGGTCCTTTAATAATTTTCATCAGTTCATCAACGGTTACATCGGGGTTATCAATAACAAGGGTAATTCCATCGCAGACCTCATTAACATTATGAGGTGGGATACTTGTAGCCATACCGACTGCAATACCCGAACAACCGTTACAGAGCAGATTAGGAAATTTTGATGGAAGGACAACCGGCTCCGTCCTGGTGTCATCATAATTTGGCACATAATCAACCGTATCTTTCTCTAAATCTTCCATAATGACCATAGTTGCTTCAGTCATACGGGCTTCTGTATAACGCATGGCCGCAGGTGGATCGCCGTCTATCGAACCGAAATTTCCCTGTCCGTCTATCAGGGGATAGCGGTAGTTAAAATCCTGTGCCATACGAACCAGGGTTGGATAAACCACCTGTTCGCCGTGAGGGTGATAGTTGCCTGTTGTGTCACCCGCGATCTTGGCACATTTTCTGAATTTCGAACGGGGACCTAAATTAAGGTCATTCATAGCAACGAGGATGCGTCTTTGCGAAGGTTTCAGACCATCCCTTACGTCCGGAAGTGCCCGGCTCATAATTACGCTCATGGCATAATTCAGGTACGAGTCCTTCATTTCTTCTTCTATGAACAACTCTTTTATATTTTCTCTTCTTTCAACCACGTATAGTTACCTCTTTAATAAATGGGTTTTTCTTTTTTTCATTTGCAATAGTTGTTGGCTGACCATGACCGGGGTATACAATAGTTTTCTCATCCAGTACAAGCAAACGTTCTTTAATAGACCGTATGAGTTCCTCATGGTTACAACCGGGGAAATCTGTACGGCCAATGCCTTCTTTGAAAAGGCTGTCTCCGGAAAATAGTACAGGAGATTCCCCATTTTCAATATTTTTACTATAAAGACATATCCCGCCGGGTGTATGTCCCGGTGTATGAATTACTTCAAAGGTATACTGATCGAAGGTTATTATGTCTCTATCCTTTAGTAACCTGTCAGCGAGCGGAGACCGAACTGTTGCACCGCCATAAAAGGCTGCAAGGATAGAAAGATTTTTTGCAGGATAGGGCAGCATGTCCTGATCTTCTTTATGTACACAGATCTGAATATCAGGAAAGGCCTTCTTGAGATCGGCATTGGCACCAATATGGTCTCCGTGTCCGTGGGTAATTACAATAATCCTGGGAGTTAAATTTCTTTTCTCAAGAAATGCAATGATGGTTTTTGCATCCGCACCCGGGTCAACGATCATTGCGTTGGATGTGGTGGTGCCCATCACAATATAACAGCATACCTTTAAAGGCCCTACGGGTATTTTCTGTATTAGCATATTCCCCGTCTACTTCTTTTGTAAATAATTTTCAATTAATCCTTTCAGTTCGCACGGCCCCTGGTTATCCCATAATCCGATAATCTTCCGTTCCCTCTCTGCATTTTCTACAGCATCAGAAGCATGTGCAGCGTTTTTCATAATATCTTCCCCGTAAATCCGCCTTACCTTGCCGGGTTCACCCTTTTTCGAGTCAGTGGGACCCAGGATATTTCTGATCTTACGAATCGCATCGGGACCCCGGTATAAAAGGGCGAGGCATCGTGATGTTCCTGGCCTTCCCTTTTCGGCTTGATTTACTTTTTGAGGGTCTAACCCTGTCATATATTGTATAATCTTATTAAACTCATGCATAGCATTCATATCCTTTAATTGTTCTGACAATTGCTGCGCATGATCGTTAATGATGGTATCCGGCACTCCAAAGGCGAAGAGCGATTGAAAATCTTCTCTTAATTTCTCGGCTATCTTTTCAGGCTTTGGCTTTAATTTTTCACGAAATATATCTATTAGAGGGCCATAAAACTCTTCCGCCTGGGTAATACTCATCCTCAAAAGCTTCATCCCGACAATATACAACCCGGTTCTTGAGAACATGTCAATGATATTCCCCGGCAGCGGACTTTGCTCCTCAAAGGGTTTCAGGATGACTAAAGTCGTTTCAGCTTTGGTCCCTTCAGGGAACTTAACAATGTCTTCGAGAACTCCTCCGTCCTTCGGTAAATATTCCGTAAACAGAGCAAGTTGTTTCTCGTTAGTAATGGGGTCCATCGAGGATACAACCGCCGGTTCAAAGTACTCAACCTTGCCGTCCGAGCTTTCTACATAATCCCCGAAACTCCCGCGTATGGTATGTCCCTGAAAACTCGTAATAGGCCCAATAACGTCTTCTTTTAATTTTTCAATAGCATGCTGACCCTTGAAAAAAAGCAGTACCGTTCGGTTTGTAATACCGAATTTGTTTTCCTTTCGAAAGCTGCTGTTGATATAATTAACCATAACCTTTTTCCATGCGGGCTTTATATCCTGTTCTTCAATAGTAGAGCAATATCTGTCAACAAAGGCATCGCTCGGTGCGAACATCGTTGCCCCCATAAATTCAAGGTTTGCCAGTGAGAGTAGACGGCCTAAAATGCCGCCGGTACGACTTTTTAAAAGGCTGTAGGGGGTAATCAATGCATATGTTAGTTCATCCGCCATAACTCTGTTTTTCTCCAAAAGCAGGTATTATTAAAGGGAAATAGTATAAAATAATAATTTTAACACAAAAAAAAATACAGGTCAAATACTTTTAAATCGGTTCAGAGCATCCCTTTTTGATTAATTACAAACGATTCTGGACCAAAAAGTTCCTGTATTTTTAATAAGAGATCGTCAGTTATTGAAACGAAATACTGGCGGGAGGTCTTGATTTGAACACAACCTTGGTGAGGTGTGATAATCTCGAAGAAAAGCGGGCATGTACCACTATATTTCTTTACAATTTCCCTCAACTGAATTAATTTTTCTTCCTCAAACTGGGAGGCATCAAACTGAAGGGTTATGCATTTAGCTAAACGCATAAGTGCGTTCTTTTCGGCTATAACTTCCTTTACTCGCACTGTTGGAACCGAGCTTTGAAAACCAACCTGACCTTTCACAAAAACAACCTCGTCCCTGTTCAGCATGGATTGATATGCCTTCATTTCCTTGCTAAAGGCAATACACTCGATCGTGCCTTTCATATCTTCAACAGTAAAATATAGCATTGGATCACCACGTTTTGTAGTGCTTTGTTTCAGATTGATAATAATGCCTCCTGTGATTACATCTTCTCCTTCAGTAAGTTCGGATATTTCTACAGATGATGCGGTAGATAATTGTTTGATCTTCTCTTTGTAGTTATTTAACGGATGTGAACTCAAATAGAAACCCAGGCTTTCCTTTTCTGCCTGACGCAATTCTTTCTCCGACCATTGACTCACATCGGCGTCCTTCCCGACATCTCCTTTCTTGAATACATCTATATCGCTGTCCATATCAAATAAAGACTTTTGTCCGGTTCGCTTATCCTTATTTGCGATATTGCCCATCTCCATGGCCATGTCGAGCCCTGAAAGCAGTCTCGCCCGGTTGTCATGTAATGAATCGAAGCATCCTGATTTAATTAAAGATTCTATTACCTGTTTATTAACAACACGCATATCGACCCGTTTACAGAAATCAAGCAGCGAAGTAAACGTGCCTCTTTTTTCCCTCGATTGAGTAATTGACTCAATAGCCTTATCGCCGACGTTTTTGATAGCTCCCAAACCAAAACGTATCTTGTTTCCACATGAAATGGTAAAGTCATCCTGGCTTTCATTAATGTCAGGAGGAATTACTTCAATACCCATATAGCGGCAATCATCAATATAGTCTATAGTCTTATCCGTATTCTGTTTTTCGCAACTTAACTGTGCAACCATATACTGGACAGGGTAATTCGCCTTCAGATATGCTGTGTGGTAAGTAATTACGGCATAAGCTGCGGAATGAGACTTATTGAATCCATATCCTGCGAAATACTCCATCAGCTCGAAAATGCTTTCTGCAGTCCCGCGTGGAATCCCATTTGCCACAGTGCCATTTACAAATTGGTCTTTGAACTTTGCCATAATTTCAGGCTTCTTTTTACCCATGGCCTTGCGGAGGTTATCGGCCTGGTTGAGGGTAAAACCTGCCAAACGGTTGGCAATTCGCATAACCTGTTCCTGGTACAGGATAACCCCGTAGGTCTCTTTAAGAATAGTTTCAAGAGAAGGATGGAGGTATGTAACCTCTTCCTTTCCGTGTTTTCTATTAATAAAGGACTCTACCATGCCGCTCTGCAGTGGGCCCGGTCTGTACAAGGCTACAAGCGGCAGGATATCTGCAAATTTGTCGGGCTTCAGTTTCCTCAGCAATTCCTTGAATCCACGGCTTGTTTCTACCTGGAATACTCCTTTTACATCTCCCCGGGACAATAATTCATAAGTCGATTTATCATCCATGGGGATTTTTGTAAGATCAATATCTTTCCCGGTTGTCTTGTGGATCAATTTGATGGCTTTATCAATAACGGTTAACTTTCTGACACCAAGGAAGTCTGCCTTTAGCAGGCCTATCTTATCCACCAGTATTTCATCATAAAACTGCGTTGTAACGACATCGCCGTTTTTTGCCAGCGGAACGTATTCGGTTAATGGCTCATCCGATATTACAATGCCGGCCGCATGCACTGATGCATGGCGGCATAGTCCTTCGAGTTTCCGGGAGATATCAAATAATTCGTGAATATGTTTCTCGTTTTCGTAAAGCGTCCTTAATGCAGGTTCTTGTTCCATGGCCTGATTTAAGGTTATATTTAAGGTGTTAGGAATAAGCTTGGCCACCTTGTCTACTTCAGATAAGGGAATATTCATTACCCGCCCAACATCCCGAATTACCGCTTTAGCCTTCATTGTACCAAACGTAATAATCTGTGCCACATTGCTATCTCCGCCGTATTTTTTCCTTACGTACTGAATAACCTTCTCGCGGCCTTCGGCACAGAAATCAATATCAAGATCTGGCATAGAAATTCTTTCTGAATTGAGAAACCTTTCAAACAATAAATCATTCTCAATGGGATCGATATTTGTGATATTTAATAAATATGCGACCAGGCTGCCTGCCCCCGAGCCCCGTCCCGTTGCCGGTATACGGTTTTGTACTGCAAAATTTATAAAATCCCAGACAATCAAAAAATAATCTACGAAACCTGTATTTTCAATTACTTTAAGTTCGTAATCCAGGCGTTCACGGACACTTTGTGTAAGAGAACCATATTTTTGAAGTGCTCCTTCCTCACAAAGCCTTCTCAGGTAGGTACTGTTCGTCATACCCTCAGGTGCTGTAAATTTTGGCAAGTGCATCTTGCCGAAGGCCATTTCTACATTACAACGTTCGGCTATTCTCAATGTATTCTCAATAGCTTCCGGCAAATGGTGAAAGACTGTGGACATTTCATGGGGATTTTTAAAATAAAATTCACTGGATCCAAAACGCAGCCTTTGTACATCTGATAAATGTTTGCCTGTATTAATACATAAGAGGACATCGTGTGCAGTTGCATCGTCCATGTTCATGTAATGAATATCATTTGTTGCAACTAACGGAATATCTAACTGCTTTCCTATCTCGGCTGCCTTTAATACAAGTCTTTCCTGATGTTCGATTTTGTTGTCCTGTACTTCCAGGTAAAAATGGCCCGGGCCAAATATGTCTTTATATTCCTTTACTACCTTTACAGCTTCTTCAAAACGATCGTTCAATAAATAACGGTTAATTTCAGAAGTCATACATCCACTCAGGCAAATAATTCCCTTTGAATGTGTCTTCAGAAGTTCCTTATCAATTCTTGGTTTATAATAGAAGCCTTCAAGATATGCGAGCGTGTTAAGCTTTAGAAGATTGCGATAACCCTCGTTGTTCTCAGCAAGAAGGGTAATATGGCTGAGGGTCTCTTTTCCATTTTTAGAATCCCGGTCAAGATGACTACCCTGCGTAACGTATGCCTCATAGCCTAGGATTGGTTTTATCCCTTTGGACTTTGCTTCCTCATAAAATTCCACAGCCCCAAACATATTGCCGTGATCAGTAAGGGCAAGGGCGGGCATTTTTAACTGTGCTGCTCTATTTACCAGTTCACTAATCTTGCAAGCACCATCAAGAAGGCTGTATTCGCTGTGGACATGAAGATGTATGAAATTATCAGTTGCCATAGTACCTTAAAACTTATTTTTTAGCAATTTCGGCAAAAATTTATGAATTACAATTTTTAACACCACAAAGAACCTGGCGCGGCCTTTGGCCGCAACCAAATTCGAAATACGAATATCGAAATACGAAACAATTCCAAATGACAAAAAAACACAATGCTCCAAACTTTACGTAAGCCTTATATAATCAACGTCTTATGGCTATGTATTTTAAAAAACAAGCATAAAAAACAAGAAGTTGATGGATAGTAGTACGAAGGGTACGAAGAAAAAAATTAAAAAACAAATCTTTTGATTCCGTTTTTTTATATTTCTTCATTATGAACTTCAATCACTAAACCAATTACCCGATTAGTCAGATTATCGAATTCTATAAAATTATGTCTTTCCCCGTACCCTTCGTGTTTAAGACCTTTTGATTGTGGCTATACCATGCTATAGTATTACCCTGTAAAAACAACTTTTTTGTAAGTTTTTCTTCGTGCCCTTCGTGGTTAAGTTCTTTTTGGTTGCAGCTTTGCTGCGCTATGAATTTGTGGTTTCAATTTCTTTTTATCTGTCTTAAGCTCCGCTTTGCTAGCTTCATTTTTTCCAGGAGGTATTATGATAATATATCGATCAGAAAATCAAGCCAAAATTGATAACAATTTTACTTGAAACCTTAATTATATTTTGTTATTATCCTCAAAGTGAATTTTTGTCAAAACTATTCCTAAATTAAAGATAGATGTATCACTGTTAATAAATACACCAAAAGGGAGGGTATTCAATGTCTAGTTGTAACTCAAAAGCTAAGGCAATTATGGTAGTTTTGGTTGGCGTTTTTGGACTGCTATGTGTTGGGTTTGCGGTCTCGGTTACCGAAAAATACAGAATACAAAAAGAGCGGGTGCATACCCTCGAAAGGCAGCTTGGTGCAGGGCGGAAAGAGGTTCTGAAAGTTCCTGAATTAATAGAAAATCTAGATAAAGTTGAAACCGCAAAAAAAGAAACAGAGGAGAAATTTACAGCCTGTGCCTCAGAAAAGGAAGAGTTGACTGCAAAAGCTGCAGAACTTCAAAAAGAAGTTGATACATTCGGTGCTGTTAAGGCTGCTGTAGGTGTTCAGATTAATGGGTTACAGAATACTATTCAGGAACAGCAAAATAAGCTTAACGAATTAGAGAGTGAAAGGGATAAACTATCGGAACAAATCGCATCCCTTGAAGAAGAGAAGAACCAAATTGCTGAAAAGTCTGATATGCAGGTTGCCGATATGAAGAGAAGCCAGGAGGAGATAAGAAATCAGTTGATATATTACACAGAAGCGAAGAAGATGGCTGATCAGGAGCTTGAGGGAAAACAGAAAACTATTTCAGAACTTCAGAAAGCAAAAGAAAACCTGGAAGCGGAATTGGCAAGGATTAAGGGGCAGGCACCATCGCCAGAACAACCTGGTTCCACAGAAGAAAGCGGACCTCATTTTCCTCTTATGGGACCTTCATCGAAAAGTGATGTAACTGAGGAATTGGATAAAGCTTTTGCCTTGCTGCGAGAGAGGATTACTTCTCCTAAAATATCCCTGGATGAGGTAAGTATACTTCTATCAAGAATAGATACTGCATTAAAAAATTTGAAATAAAAAGGCATCAATTAAAGATTATTGATTTCTTAAATTTATCAGGGAAGGTTTATACCTTCCCTTTTCTTTTATTTTATGCGAAGTTCCCGTAATTTTTGCTGAAGATTTTGCCGGTGCATGTCAAGTGCCTCTGCAGTACGACTGATATTCCCCCCATACTCTTCTAATTTCTTTGTTATAAAGTCACGTTCAAAATTTTCTATAAGTATTTTTTTTGCGTCTCTGAAGGAAAGATTATAATTTACATTTTTTAACGTGACAGTATTATTTTCCGGGTACCTTATCTCTTCTGGCAGATCTCCTGTATCAAGAATTTCGCTATTAGTGAGTACAATTGCACTTTCAATAACATTCTTGAGTTGGCGAACATTACCGGGCCAATTATAAGAGACCAAAAATTTCATTGCCTCGGGAGAAATAGACAAAACGCGTTTTTGATGTCTTTCAGAAAAAGATTGTATAAACCGGTTCACTAAAAAGGGAACATCTTCTTTTCTATGCCTTAAAGGTGGGAGTTTTATATTTACCACTTTGATCCTGTAGTAGAGATCTTCACGAAACCTCCCTTCCTCAATTTCTTCTTCCAGGTCGCGGTGTGTTGCACTAATAATACGCACATCTACTGATAACGTTTCGGTACCACCCAAACGCTCAAATTTCTGCTCCTGCAATACCCTCAATAGTTTTGACTGTGTGCTGACACTCATATCTCCGATCTCATCAAGAAATATGGTGCCATTATTAGCCAGTTCAAATTTCCCCTGCCTTCTTTCTGTTGCTCCGGTAAAAGCACCTCTTTCATGCCCAAAAAGTTCACTCTCAACCAATGTTTCCGGCACGGCGGCACAATTCATAATAATAAAAGGTTCATTCCTGCGTTTGCTTCGCCTGTGAATTTCACGGGCTACAAGCTCTTTACCGCTGCCACTTTCACCCTGGACAAGCACCGTAACATCAGTTGTGCCGACTTTTTCAATTTTATTGAAGATATTTTTTATTGCCTCACTTTGGCCAATGAGTTCCCCCATGCCTCCCAGCCGGTCGATTTCTAACCGAAGCCGTGTATTTTCTTCCTGCAGGGCAAGCCTTTCAAAGGCGTTTTTGGCAATAATCCGTAACTCGTCAATTTCATATGGCTTTGCAATATAATCGTAAGCACCCTTTTTCATAGCCTCAACTGCGATCTTTTCAGATCCATAAGCAGTTACAATAACCACAAGGGGAGGAGCTTTCACGGCATTGATCATCTCCAGGACTTTCAAACCATCGAGATGGGGCATATTGATATCAAGAAATACCAATTCAGGATGGTGTATCTTAATAATATGTAACGCATCGGTGCCGTCTTTTGCTTCGTACACGGTGTAGTTATCTTTTTGAAATATCTTCTTCATGCCGTAACGTGCGGCTTTTTCATCATCTACAATTAGTATCGAAGGTTTAAGCATATATGTTTATGTTCGTAATAATGCAGGTTCATAGAAAGGAAAATTAATAATAAATGACGTGCCACCCCCATTACTCTCAACAGATATGGCAGCCTCCATATCTTCCAGTTTCTTTTTTACGATAGCAAGCCCTAATCCGGTACCTGTTTGCTTTGTAGTATAAAATGGTTCAAATATTTTTTGTAGTGATTCCTGCGGTATACCGGGCCCTGTATCGGTAACTGCCACCCGAATTATATGATTATCCGCCTGGTAATCAGCATGAATAGTTATCTTTCCCCCGGTTGGCATTGCCTGAATGGCATTATGAATGAGGTTAAAAAACACCTCTTTTAACGCCCCTTCATCAGCTAGGACAGGTGGAAGGTCGGAAGGAATCTGACAAAAGGTTATAATCTTGTTTTGCTTTGCCTCATGATTAAGTACCATTAATGCCGAATTGATAACCTCCCCTATTCTGACATTTATCTTTATCTCACCGCCTGGCTTTGCAAATTGCAAAAGTTGATTAACAACTTTGGTCAACCGGTCTATTTCATTTATAATAACAGCAAGGTCTTCCTGTAAGGGATCATTTTTCTTTAAATCCTCCCGCATAACCTGGACGATGGCTTTTATAGAGCTTAATGGGTTTTTGACCTCGTGTGCTACGCTCATGGACAGACGGCCGAGGCTTGACAATTTTTCATTCTCATACATCTTCCTTTCCAGGCAGAGTTTTTCTTCGATGATTTTTGATTTTTCCAGTGCGGAACCGATCTCATTAGCAATAATCATTAAATGATCGAGATGGTCGGAAACGATAGGCAGGCCCCGCCTGGCACGGCTTAAGCTTAAAAGTCCTGTAAGCTTGCGATTAACAAATATAGGAAATATAAATACAGCGTCGAGCAGTCTCATTTCATTGATGATAGAGACGTCTTTTACCTCGTATCGGTTTAACACAACAAATTCACCATTAGCAAAGAATTTTATTATCTGCTGTATTTCCGGTTGATTTATGGTCTCGTACCTTTTGTCTCCGATAATTTGAGTCCGTTCATTCTTAAAAATAAGTAGATTGGCAGATTTAACGGCTGTTGCCTTTTTAATAGACACTACCACATACTCAAGTAATTTTGTAAAGTTTATAAGGGGGTCTGTACTGATAATATGGCTCAGTTCGTTTAACAGGTATTCGCTATCCGCGATACGATAAAACACCAGCTTCCTTAAAAACTTTTGTACACCTTCCTTCAGTTTTGGAAACCAGAATACAAGGTTAATAACGCAAACGGCCTCCAGTATACGTGCATTCACAAGATATTGCTGTTCCAGGAATTTGCTCAGTTGTTTAATTCCAAAATAATAGAGACAAATCAGAATGAGGGTAAGGAATGAATAAAAAATACTGCGCCGGAGTACAAATTCCATATAATTGTACCGGTAAACATAATAGGAAAAAATAATACTTGGAAAGATGGATGATAACATGGAAACGAGAACAAGATAATTTCCTATATAAACTATTTTATTTCCTTCCATCAGTACAGTGAATCCAATAAACACCGCAATAGTAATAACAACCCCGAAGATAGCCATATGGAACTTCCGCTCTTCTTTTTCATCCACCCTTTTGGCAAGCCATTTGGAAATACCTGCTGCAATAAACAACGATATTATCAGCCATATTACAAAGGGTTTAACGTAATGAGTAGCAGTTGCCATTAAATTGGCGTCTTTAGACAGGATAAAATTTTTGATAACAAACGAGAAGGGGACAACAGGAAGATAAATACCCGTGATAATATACCGTTGTAATGATTTTTTAATACGGGATTCACTTTCAAACAGGAACAAAACTGCCGTATGTAACAGCAGGCTGGGCATAAAACCGATGCCTGCATAAGAAATTGCGTCTGCAATGAGGACTACAGATGCGATGTTTTTGCCAAAGAGAAGAAAGCTGAAGAGATAGACAGTGTTTCCGAAGTGCCACATGGCCACACTGATAACCAGAAAGAGGAATACAAGTTCGCTCTTCGTCTTCTGTTTTCGCTGCACGATGAGGATCGAAAGGACTATGTGAAGAATGGTACCTAAGATGAAACCAATGAGGGATATAATTTCGTAAAGTGGCATAGTTTATGTGATAAGTATAATGCAGAAAATAATAGAAAAAACTATAGCTATGTACTAGTGAGTGAAGTATTAATTATTTCTCTTTTTTGGGACTGTTTGGTTGAAGGGTTATACTCTAATTATATGTTTTAACTTAATTTCCATATACTCAAAAACCTTTGTTAGATTCTTTTTTACCTTGAATTTTTAACATTTCAATTGTATCGGCAATAGCCAAATTTATTGCTTCATACCAATTTATATAATTTCCTAATTTATTTTCAACAAATTTCAATTCTTTTTTTGTAAGCTTCTTTCCAAATTCTTGTTCGGCAATATCCTGAATATCTTCAATATTAATGGAATAAATAATTTTTTTCATATTCATAGAAATTATATTTTAATACGAATCAAATTTTTCTTCTGATATTTTTTTAAATTTCTGGTGTAGTTTTGCTTTAAATTCTTTTCCTACCTCGTCAAAGGTATCCAATAATTCTTCAAAAACATTCCCACTACCGATATAATTCCAATATTCTTTTCCTATTAAAAAATCATTAGGATGATTCATCATTCCAACTTCTGTAAATCTTGAATAGGGCTCGGGGTGATATGGGTTGTAAGGGAAAGCCAAAAAAACTTTTATGGGCATTCTCCTTCTCGCAATCCATTCTAAAAGTTTCGTCTTGCTCTTTTCAAAAACATCGATATTTGGCTTTACAGTTTTTATTTCAAAATAATTTTCAATATTATTTCTCTTCATATAAAAGTCTGCTATATTCCCAGATTTTTGAAAAACTCCATTTTCAGAAGAAGCTTTTAAGACCTCTTCTGTTTCATTGATAATATTTGATTTCTTATCTCCATTTCTTAGTCCTGCTACAATATTTGCAATAGTAGATTTTTGATCGGTTGAAATTACACCACCAACACCATAATTCCTAAAGCATTCTTGTGAATGTTCTGATGCGATAATCACTGAAACCTCCTCATATATAGACATTCCTAAAGTTGTAGCCAAAGAATGTATAAAAGAATAAGCGGCTATTTTCTCATTATCCTGAACGAGTCTAGCTAAGAAAGGCATTGAGGTTGTTTCACGACCATATTTTTTAAGTTTACTTTCAATTTTTTTCCTTAAGAGTATCTTAATCTTATTTTTTTGATTTTCTGATAATGACATTTATCTATTATTTGATTTTAAATGAAAAATAGTTTCTGAATATGCCCCTTTATCTCTTTCTGTTCTATTTAATACAGGGCGTTTATACCTATTAACAATTTGCATATCTGATTTTTCCGCAATTGTAGGGTATAAGTTATATTTATCGTTTGCAACTAAAAAAATATCATAGTTTTCAACTAAATATTTCTTACAATTGTTTAAAACATCCGAGATTCCTTGAGCATAAGAATTTTTTGCATCTTTTCCTTGCCCCTTAAATAGTGGACCAATTTCTAAATCATCTTTTCTCTTAAAACCAAATAGATCATAAGCATATGCATGCTGTTCATGATAATCAATTAAACCTACATAAGGGGGACTAGAAAAAATGCCCTTGATTTTTTGATTTTTTATAAGTTCGGCAAAATTAGAGCTTTTCTTTTCTACTACCTCAACAATATTTAATATTCTCGAATCACCTGTTAAACAGATTTGGTATGTACTAGTCCTAAGTTTATCAAATTGCATTAATCGCTTTATAGTATCTTTGCTATAGCGTTCCCACCAACCTAAAATGGAAAACAACGGCTTGCAGATTTTCCCATGTTTTGAGCAATAATATGTTGATGTTACTGGTTCTTTTAAAGTTGCCAAATCTGCATGGGTTGTAGCGCGACAGGAACGTATTGTTCGACTTAGAATGATACTTATAATTTTTTTTGTATTGATATTTTTAATTTCTTTAATAAGATTAAAAACAAATTCAATTTCTGTTCGGATATGCTGTAAATACCATTTATCTAAAAATTTGTTATTTTTTTCTTGTTTAAGCTGAATATTATATTGCTTAACTAATTCTAAGAATATTGGTAAAAATAAATTTTCTTTTTCATCTCCATATGCATCTTCGTTAATTTCGTTATGTTTTACTTTGTACTTAAAAGTAGGAGATGGAAAATATTTATTATTAAAAAGTGTAAGTTTTTCTGTAAGTTTATTTTCAAACTTAATTGTATTAGAATTAGCAATAAACTCATTTAAATTATTTGTAATTCTTTTTATTTCATTATTGAGATCAAAAAAATCATATTTGCCAATTTTCACATTGCTAATTAAAGCATTGAAAGCCGAAATATCAATTCCAATTGCATGCAATCCAAGTTCATTAGCTTGTACTAAAGTTGTTCCACTTCCACAAAAGGGGTCAAGTATGATATCACCTCTTTTAAAGCAAGTGTCTTTTTTAAAATTATCCGTATGGTTGTCTAAAAAATATTCAACCAACTGTGGTATGAATTTCCCTTTGTATGGATGTAATCTGTGAACATGCTTAGTGGTATCTGCTTCTTTTAGATGATCAAAAGATAATGCCCAAT
>CAZPUD010000072.1:0-16080 GCA_964589115.1 uncultured candidatus Brocadiaceae bacterium
CACAGCGCAAGTTGTTGACCAATGGTTGTTACACCATTACCGAGATGACGGTCCTCATTCCCGGTAGGAATATTTATTATAGAACTTATAGATAGTGATATAGTATTGGATTCTATAAGCATGGCTCTTATAGCAAATTTTGTATCTCCGAATCTGCGGTAAATTAGCTAAATAGTTTACGGAGATACATTGCTTAGAAGTTTCAGAAAATACCACACCACATGCGAAAAAGCAATGATATATTCTAATTAACAGAATTTCCAGCAAGATATCCGGTAGAAAATGCAGCTTGAAGGTTAAATCCCCCTGTAGGACCATCAATATCAAGTACCTCTCCGGCAAAATATAGACCTTTCACAAGTTTAGATTCCATTGTTTTGGCGCTGATTTCGTCCAGACTTACACCGCCCGCGGTTACAATAGCCTCCTCAATAGGACGATGATTAGTTAATATAAGTTGAAGTCCTTTCAGATGTTTCAATATCCTCTTTCTTTCTGCTGATGTTATTTGAGATGCCTTTTTTTGTAATTCTATATTGCAAATATTAAGAAGAACGGGTGATAACTTCTCCGGAATGAAAAAGGTCAAGCAAGATTTTATTGACTTATTACCATGCCGTTTGATTTGGGTCAGGAGGAGGCTATCAAGTTCTTCGGGAGTAGAGTTTGGTTTAAAATCTATGCTTAACTGAATAGGCCCATTTAGTAGGTATTCAATAAGATGTTTGCTGATATCTAAAACAGCAGGTCCTGAAATACCGTAATGCGTGAAAAGCGCCTCGCCAAAGCGTTCTGCAATTTTTCTCCTCTGTTGGTAGGCTGTAATATTCACATTTTTTATCGGCGTCCCCTGCAATGACTTTACCCATGTCTCTGCTGTTATGAAAGCAATAATAGCGGGATAAGTCGGATGAACCGTATGACCTGCCGAGGATGCCAGGGTGTATCCTTCTCCAGTACTTCCGGTAGCGGGGTAACTAAGACCTCCAGTCGCAATTAAAACATTTCGACCAAAAACATTTCCTTGGTTGGTTTCGACTCCGATTATACGATTACCCTCTAATTTTAATTTTATAACATGGGAATTTGTTTGTATTTTTACCTGATGTCTATGCAGGTAAGCCTCAAGCACCTTTAAGACAGAATCAGCTTTCTGACTTCCAGGAAATACCCGTCCTTTATTTTCTACAACTGTTTCAACACCGTATGATAAAAGGAAGGCACGTATCTTTTCATTATCGAATGTTTCTAATGCAGTGCGGAGAAATGATCCTCCCTTTCCATATGCTTCTATAAATGCATACAACGGTGCCGTGTTAGTTACATTACACCTGCCTGCAGCACACATGAGAAGTTTTTTTCCTAAACGATTAGTTTTCTCAAGAAGAATCACCCTCTTCCCGCGTTCTCCACAGCGACCGGCAGCTATCATTCCCGCTGGGCCTCCGCCGGCAACAATAAAATCGTAACTTTCCGCCATATTAAAAAACTAATGTTGACCGTTTAGGTAGCTAATCTACGGATACCCTCTTCCAGTGCCGTTTGAAGAGCATCTTCGTATTCTTCAGTACTGATACGCCGGTTGATATTCGGATATTTGCAAGTAAGACCGCAAGGATGATATTGGTCCATTATATTAACATAGGTATTTTTTGATATTTCTCTATTGAGAAATTGCATGACCTCACGTGTACCAGCCAATTTATTCGGCATAACAAGGTGTCGAACCATCAGGCCCCTTACTGCAATACCACGTTCGTCTATAACAAGATCCCCTGCCTGTCTGTACATTTCTTTAATTGCCTCCATAACCATTTGAGGATAATCTTTGGCCTTACATAATTCCGCAGCAACTTCACTGTTATAAAATTTAAGGTCCGGCATATAGATATCAAAAATTCCTTCTAATATCTCCAGTGTTTCAACAAGATCATAACCTCCGGTATTATAAACGAGAGGTATTTTCAAACCGCCTCTAATAGCAATGGGAAGTGATTCTATTATTTGGGGTACAACATGGGTTGGTGTTACAAAATTAATATTATGACATCCCACATCCTGCAATTCAATCATCATTTGAGCAAAACGCTCTATGGAAACTGAATAACCTTCTCTAACATGGCTGATATCATAATTCTGGCAAAACACGCAGCCTAAATTGCAGGAAGTGATAAAGATAGTGCCTGAACCGTTAGTACCAACCAAAGGAGATTCTTCACCAAAGTGAGGATTATAACTTGAAACTTTTGGCAGCCTGCCTATCTTACAGACACCTATATTATTTTCAAGCCTGTTAACCCTGCACCGTCTTGGACATAGCTGACACTCTTTAAGCAACCTTCGTGCCTTCTCAACCTTTTCATGAAATTTACCAGTTTTGTATAAATGTATATATCCAGGCTGAAACATAATTTTTTACATACTAATATAAAATCTTTAAAAAAAATATTCCTATACGGTTAGGAATAATTATCATACAAAATTAATTGTATGGGTTGCATCTATATGAGTCAACAGGAAATAACACACTGGAAATGACCACTTTTTCTAATCAAAACAGACAAATTATCGTTTGCTAAAATAATATATAATTTGATATATTCTAACTTAATCGTAAAAATCTCCAAATTTTCATACCATTTTAGTTAAAGCTATATAGACATACCTACAAAATGAGATTTTAGAGGTAAACAAAATGACGAGAAAATATCATCATGCAACTTTGGTATTATTCATACTTCTTATATCGGTTCTAACCACACACCGTACTACAAATGCTGAATTCATGGGTACAGAGAAAATTCCCTATAGTGAGTTTAAAAGATTGATTAGGGAAGACATGTTGGAAGAAGTTATCATCTATTCAACCACTATTAAGGGAATTTTAAAACCAGAAGGGGGACAAAAGGGAAGAAGAAGTGTAACTACTACAAAGTTAGAGGACCCTGAACTCATTAAGGAACTAATGGCACATAATATAAAATTTTCTGCATCTGAGGAGGGAGGATGGCGCCAAAGTCTGTTCCTTATATGGCTGATCCCTATGATAATATTTTTGATTCTGATGGCACGAACCAGACGTGGGGCAGCAGGAGCAGGACTCATGTCAATTGGAAAAAGCAAAGCAAATCTGTATATCGATAAGTATACAGGTGTTACCTTTGATGATGTAGCTGGTGTAGACGAGGCTAAAGAGGAATTAAAAGAGGTTATTGACTATCTGCGAAATCCGCAAAAATATCAAAGACTGGGAGGAAAGATTCCAAAAGGTGTATTGTTGGTAGGACCTACCGGTACCGGAAAAACATTACTTGCAAAAGCGGTCGCAGGCGAGGCAAAAGTACCTTTTTTTTCAATGAGCGGATCAGGATTTGTTGAGATGTTTGTGGGAGTTGGTGCCGCAAGGGTGCGGGATTTATTTGCACAGGCACAGGAAAGGGCTCCTTGCATTATATTTATTGATGAACTCGATGCCCTTGGAAAGGTTCGCTCATTGGCACCAATAAGCGGAGGTCATGAAGAACGCGAAAACACTTTAAATCAACTCCTTATCGAGATGGATGGATTTGATACCCGAAAAGGAGTGATTATTATGGCAGCAACGAACAGACCTGAAATACTGGATTCAGCCTTGCTGAGGCCAGGCAGATTTGACAGGCATATTCTGGTAGACAGGCCTGATATTCGAGGTCGCGAAGAGATATTAAGAGTTCATTGCAAAAATATAAAGCTTGGTAATGATATGGATTTAAAGATTATTGCAGCAAGAACTCCCGGTTTTGTTGGAGCAGATTTAGCCAATGTAGTTAATGAAGCGGCACTTCTGGCAGCAAGAAGGGGGAAAGACGCAGTGGGTATGGAAGATTTTGAAGAGGCTATTAATCGAGTAGTTGCAGGACTCGAAAAGAAAAAAAGAGTCATGAACAAGAAGGAACAGGAAATTATTGCTTACCATGAATCAGGCCATGCCATTATGGCGGAAATTGTTCCAACGGCTGACAAAGTTCACAGAATTTCTATTATACCACGTGGTATTGCCGCCCTTGGGTATACACTTCAGTTACCTACTGAAGATAGATATTTAATGACACGAACAGAATTATTGGACAGGCTTGCCGTACTCCTTGGCGGACGCGTGGCAGAAGAAATAAAATTTAACGAAGTCTCTACAGGTGCTCAAAATGACCTGGAAAGGGCAACAGAAATCGCAATGAGTATGGTCAGGGAATATGGAATGAGTGAAAAAATGGGCCCTATGACATTCCAAAGAAAAAAACCACAGTTCCTGGAACTTGGATATCAGAGTAGGGAATTAAGCGAAGAGATTTCAAAAAATATTGACAATGAAGTCCAGAAGATTATTTTCAATACATATGCAAGAGCAAAAGAAATACTTGTGGAGAATAAAGATCACTTAGAGACGCTCGCAAAACTTCTTCTGGAAAAAGAGGTTATTGAGGGTGAAGAGTTACGAAGAATTATGTCTCAGAATGTTCGCAGCCCTAAATAAAGTACTAGCCGGGAAAAACCTCAGACCAATAAAAGAATTTTAAACCATAGATTTTGGTAGATGGGTATATGAGTAAATGAGCTAAATACCCATTTACCCATCCACCCATTCACTCATCCACTTACTTAAAGAAAACTCCCGTTTATGATGTTACTTCAAAGAAGAAACCGTAACCTACTTTTGATCGTATAGTAATTTCTCCTGTACAATAAAAATATCGACCCGGCCGCAAACTTACCGTTCTCATACCTAAATTATCTGCAATCTTGGCGTAGGTATCATCCCCTTTATTCAGGGCATACCTTTGGGAAGGATAAAAAATAACACTTCCAAGTGAACCTTTTGAGTCTACGCTATATAGTGTTTTTCCTATCACTAAAGGATTATCAGTCTGAAAGTCAAGTATCCTAAAATCCTGGCCTTTAACCAAAGTAGGCGAACCCTTTACATAAAAACGCCTTTCTTTACTACTGCTCTCAGAATAATATTCACTCTTGTTAATTTCTATATAATCATTGTTACTTACAATGAAAAGTCCTCCCCCCGGTGGAACCTTCCATAAAGTAACATCATCCAATGAGAGATCCATTTCTTCATTAAGCGTTAATGGTATTTGCACCGGAACATATCCTTCCTTATCGAAAGAAAGCCTAATACTGCCAGAAGTGTAACCTATAGAAAAGCTACCCGTAGATTCTGAGATAGCCTTTGATTTTAATCCGTTAGATACCGACGTGATGCTTACAGAAGCAATAGGTTTACCAAAACCATCAATAATCCGGCCACGAATGGTACCGCCCCCAAAAGCATATAAAACTCCAGCAGTAAAAAGCATTGCAAGTATGAGTAAAGGCACTTTTCTCAACATTACTTTCTAAATCCTTTCATGAATATTATCTAAGAACAAAGCGATATAAAACAAACACATAAAAAAACATTTTTAACATGATAAAGGTTTACTGTCAAACAATAATTTTCATAGAAGATAATTGCATGTAAATTCCTCTAATTATATAATATTATTAATTGACAAATATTGCAGTAATTTATATACTGGTTTTTCTTATTTTTACTGGAATTGTAATTTAGCATATTGCAATTCTTTACAAATGTAAGTTGAATATGGAAAGGGATGGAAGTTATGAAGAGCAAACTTTTTTTAGTATTACAATTTTTGTGCTTTACGGGGATAGGCTTTTTAACAAGCAGCAATTCGTTTGCAAGTGAAACCTTAGACGATGGCATCCTCTGGTTAACAAGGGCAGAAATCAATGAAAAATTTGGGAAACCAAACTTTTTATATTCTGAAGAAGAACCATGGAGACGTTATAAATTGTCAGCTCCTGAGAATGAAGATATCCTTAGAGCAACCTTTTTGTATGATGTTGTTGTACATGATTTTTATTATATTAATAAAAATGGTATGAATTGCGAGGTAAGATTCTACTATGGAGAAGACTTTTCTGGAGGCCAAAAAACATACAGGGTAAAAGAATACTACATAAAATTCCTGGATGGCCCGGTTCCTATTGGAAGAATAGGTGAATTCATCCCTGAGTTTAAACCTGCTTATGGAGCTGAAAAAGTTTACCAGGAGCGTTTACTTAATATAAATAACATCAGATTAACTTTTGTAACAGGAAAGGTTAATAATTTATCACAACTTATAGGGTCCCAATTTGTTGATTTGGACAAAGACATAAAAGACTGGTCACTTGCCTATGATATCATACTATGTGATGGAGAACCGGAAAATGTGTCTGTAAATAGCATGGCAAAAGAGGTCACTGTATGTGTAGATGGTGAATACCGCATAGGAAAAACAGCACATGCTTTTGGTACAAAGCTAATAAAGAACCCTTTACAGTAGAATATAATATTTTTT
Organism: uncultured candidatus Brocadiaceae bacterium; assembly: GCA_964589115.1. Classification (GTDB taxonomy): domain Bacteria; phylum Planctomycetota; class Brocadiia; order Brocadiales; family Brocadiaceae; genus JBDIVL01. Next base: position 6,396 of record CAZPUD010000072.1, read on the forward strand.
ACATTAAAAGCAGTAATGATTAATGTTTAACCCATTATTCTTACTGCTTTTTTTGTTCTATAATCTTGTACTAGCAGGGTTAGCACTGATTATAACAGGAGGAAGAAGTGAAAATTTGTTGTATTGGCGTCGGTTATGTCGGGCTTGTTGCAGGTACGTGCCTGTCAGACATGGGTAATGATGTGATCTGTGTGGATATTGACGAGAAAAAGATAAATAATCTCAAAAAAGGAATTATTCCCATCTACGAACCCGGTCTTAAGGATATGTTAGATAGGAACTCTAGGGAAAAAAGGCTTACGTTTTCAACAAATATTAAAGAAGGTGTTCAAGATTCAGAAATTATTTTCATTGCCGTCGGTACTCCCCCTGATAAAGAAAATTGTGCAGATATATCCGCTATAATCTCCGTAGCAGAAAACATTGGAAGGTTTATGAATGGCTATAAAATTATTGTGAACAAAAGTACCGCCCCTGTTGGTACATTAGAAAAAATAGGAAAGGTCATAAAATCACACAAACGTAAACCTTTTAAATTTGATTTGGTTTCTAATCCTGAATTTATGAGAGAAGGTGAAGCCATTAAGGATTTCACAAATCCAGACAGGATTGTAATCGGTGCACGAAGTGAGAGGGCAAAACGAGTAATGGCATCCATTTATAGTGGCATTGCGAGGGCAGATAAACCCATCATGTTTACTGATATACGCAGCGCCGAATTGATTAAATATGCCAGTAATGCTATGCTTGCTGCAAGAATTTCCTTCATGAACGAAATTGCACAATTATGTGAGAAGGTAGGAGGAGATATTAAGGATATCGCCAAAGGAATTGGTTTGGATGCCCGCATTGGGCCGAGGTTTCTACAGGCAGGAGTCGGATACGGTGGCTCTTGTTTTCCTAAAGATGTCAAGGCCCTAGCTCAGATAATGAAATCAAATGGACTGGAGGCTAAAGTATTAACAGCAATAGATGAGGTAAATGAACAACAAAAGAGATCATTTATTAAAAAAATTAAAGAACTGGTTCCCGTGTTAAAAGGGAAAAGTATTGCTGTCTGGGGTTTAGCTTTCAAGCCAAAAACAGATGATATGAGAGAAGCGCCTTCAATTATCATTATACAACAACTGCAAGAAATGGGTGTAAAGATTAAAGCCTTCGATCCAGAGGCACAGGAGACCTCTAAGAAGATGTTAAAGGACATAATCTATTGTAACGATCCGTATTCAGCAGTAACAGGATGCGATGCGCTGGTAATCGTTACAGAGTGGAATGAGTTTAGAGACCTTGACCTTAAAAGAGTAAAACAGCTATTAAAGTACCCAAATATAGTTGACGGAAGAAATATATATGAACCGCAGGCAATGAAAAAATTAGGTTTTAATTATGTATGCATAGGCCGAAAATGCTAAAAAAGAATTTTTTAACCACGAAGGACACGAAGAGAAAAATTATAAAACAAAACGTTAAATTATGTCTCTCTTCGTGCCCTTCGTATTCTTCGTGGTTAAAACCTTTTTGGTTGTAAAGACGTTTTGGTGGACAACGCCCCACCCTACTAGCTATTTTTGCATTTTATTAATCTGCAAATATTCATAAAGTTGACACGACATTCGCTCTCTATAGAAAGACTTGCATTTCTTAATAATTCATCTAAGTTAACGTGCTTCCCTAGACCCAATTTATCTCTGAACGGAGAAATAAGTTTTTCAAAACGAGAGATGATTTTGTTATCACTACCCGTGTAATTTAATATAAAGATATCTCCACCCTTTTTACATACCCTTTTTATTTCATGTAAAGTACATAATGGTTCTGGTACTACCGTAATGACGTGCGAGGCAATAACTTTATCAAAAGTATTGTTTTGAAAACACATACTTGATGCATCCATAGCATAAAGATCCACATTTGACAAATGATAAAGTTGTTTTTTATTTTCAGCCTTACTTAACATTTCCTGACTAATATCTATGCCGGTTACATGCGCGCCCTTGGGGTATAAGGGTAATGATAACCCGGTTCCCACCCCGACTTCAAGTACAGATTCATTAGGTTTTACGTTCATCATATGAAGAGCAGTATATCTTCCATGCTCAAAAAGTTTCCCAAAAAAAGCATCATAAATTTGTGCATAAAAAGAATATATTTTTTTTATATGTTCACTCATAATATATTTCAGTTATAAAAATCCACCAGTGTTTGACAAATATTATCCTGTATTTTCTGAATTGCGCTCAAGTTATTAAAATTGTTCATTAAAATAGAAAAAGCAAGCATGTCTCCATTTTTTGCCTCAATATATCCTGAAAGTGCAGACGTTTTTGCTATATACCCTGTTTTTGCATGTACTTTGCTTTTGTATCTTGGAGAAGTCATACGTCGCTGCAATCCTCCGTCATTTCCTGATATAGGTAAAGAATCGTAAAATATTTTTCCATACGGGTGTTTATTCATATATAACAGGAGGGAAGTTATCATCTTTGGTGAGAGCCTGTTACCCTTTGACAGACCTGATCCATCATCAACCTGATAATCCTCAGGATGGAAACCCAGCTTACCAATAAAATCTTTTAACACCTCTATTCCTGCATTAAGAGTCCCACTGCCCTTAACTTGTACTCCCAAGGTTTTCAGTATCTGCTCGGCATAAAAATTTTGACTGCGTTTGTTCGTTACAAAGATAGTTTGCTCCATTGTAGAAGTAGTTCTAGTTACTTCTTTCCACTGAACGTTACGAAGATCATTTTCATCAATCAACCTTACATCTCCATCGATAGTAACACCATTCTTTTCCAAGGTTTCTTTAAAAACCGTTGCAAAATAAAGAGCAGGATTATGTACCGTTACCCATCTCTTTTCTGGAGATGCGTTAATCCAGAACTTACCATTGATAAATATTTGATTTGTCCCTGGTTTTCTAAATATTGAATAAATATGTTCTTTACTATTTGTTGTATAGATACATTTATTAAAGAACGTAAAATATGATGTATTTGGCTCTATTAATAATTTTACCACCTTTCCTGATTTTTTTTCGGGAACGAATGTAATATCAACACAATTATCATTAAAGGATAAACCAGAACTTGGAGCGCAGTACCACTCGGATAATTGATCTTCCGGCCAGCCGGGTACTGTGTAAATGCGATCGAAGATACTGTCATCAGCTATGATATCACCGGTAATTTTATTAATGCCCATACTTTTTAAAGCATTTGTCCATGATTCAGGTACTGCGATGATATTATCGTTATAAAACCTGCCGGAAAGATTTGGATCGCCACTTCCTCTTATAAGAACATCTCCTTCAAGTTTTCCATTGTCATCAACTATATTATTTATCTCAACACTTGTTTTATACTCAAAGTCGGGCCCTAAATAAATCAAAGCTGCTGCAGTAGTAAATAATTTCATATTCGACGCAACTCTAAATAAATCTGTGTCTCGATAGTTAAATATGGAAATATTTTTTTTTATAGATCGAACGCTAATGCCACATGATACATTTTTGAGAGAAGGGCCTTTTAATATGGACAGTATATGATTATCGAGGTTGTTAGAATTGGATATGCTTGCTTTTATACTTGCAGTAAAAAATGCACTGCAAATAAAAAGACATATAAAAGTCTTTAAAATAAACCTTAAGGGAGATCTCCAATGATTCATAAAATATACAGTAAAGAGAAAGAGATTATTTCTTTCCTTTAGGATACGGCTTTGATTTTTTTGGTACTGTGGCGGCAAATTGTGTTTCTAACAAATTCTCAACCATTTGCAGGATAAGAATATGGTCTAAAGGTTTTGTAACAAACAAAAGAGCACCCGCCTTAATAAAGGAGGATTCGACCCGCTTCGATTTTTGGTCACTTATTATAATAATAGGCAATTTTGGATTTAGTTTTTTTATCTCCCGTAAAATCTCGATACCAGAATATTCCTGAACTACTGTACTTACGATTGCAAGATCCATTTTTCTTTCTTGCAGTATGGCCAGGGCCACATGTTTGTTAAGAGCTACTTCTGTCTCGTAACCGTGCTGTTCAAATAAATCCCTTAACATATCAACCGTTTGCCGTTCATCCTCTACGATTAATATCCTTGCAGAAGGCATATTCCCCCTTTCATTTTATTTAGTGGATTTGTTTGCAAGGTACGATATACAAAATGAAACCTTTATAGTTATATTTTAGGATAGAGAATGAAACTTATTTAACAAAATTACCTCATAATTCTTTGAATTTCCCTTTCGATGGTGCGTTTTTTAATATCCTCACGTTTGTCAACAGTTGTCTTTCCTCTGGCAAGGGCAAGTTCTACTTTTACACGACCTTCTTTTAAATACAAAGATAAAGGAATTAGCGTAAATCCCTTTTGTTTAACTTTCCCGATTATTCTGTTGATCTCTCTCTTGTGTAAAAGTAACTTCCGAACCCTTTTGGGTTCATGATTTTGGCGATTTCCCTGTTTATACTGACCTATATGCATCTCATGAAGAAAAATCTCTGCTTTTTCAATATGGGCAAAACTCTCGTTAATACTTACATCTTTGTTTCTGATTGATTTAACTTCTGTTCCCGTAAGTACAATACCTGCCTCAAATTTTTCAAGGATTTCGTATTGGAAATATGCCTTTCTGTTTTTTGCAATGACTTCCATTCAAAAATTTTATAAGTTATTTTTATATAATATCTTATTATAAGCTTGATTTAATTAAAAAATCACATGATAAATGTTGGGTATGATAACAGTTTGTCAACATTAATTCAAGATAAATTTATATAGTTTCTGTTTCGCAAGCTAGATATTATTTAATCATATTATAAATGTTAACCGACGCATCATACACTAAATTATTACAAGGAAAATGTTAAATTATTATTGACACAGAGGGATTCATACGGCCTATAATAATTTTTGAAAATATCAATGACCGTTACACAAAACCTAGTCTTTACTTAGTGCTTCCTTTTCCTTGCGTTTAGTAGCTCTTAGCAGTTAACTACATGATAAAAAATCTTCTTTCTTAAACCTCAATTTCCAGACTAATCTTATTATAATTAACCGTGGGTGTAGATTCTCTTCGTCCCACTCTCTTTCTTTTCATATCAATTAACCCTAAGTCTTCCAAGATAGTGATATCGGTTGCAACACTCTTAATATTCCTTTTGGCTAATCTTGCAAGCTCCTGGATGCTTTCAGGTTGTTTCTCTCTTATTAAATGAAGCAATTCAAGCCTCTTTGGTGTAAGCGCTTTTCTAAATCCATAAATACTCTCAAAGTAAAGCCCCTTTTCAGACTTAACCTTCTCCCCCCGTTCAAGTTTTTTCATAGCCTCTTTTGTATCCCCAAGGACATCTTCAAGGCTTTTTATTCCTATTTTCACCGTTTTCACTCTCATGTTTTTTAACCCTCTTTATATCGTTATAGAAATCTTCAAAAAGCTTATCTACACTTTTAAATATGTATACTTCTTCTTTGTCTCCATAATGCCTGTGATCTCCCTTGCCCTCGGCATTATCATAACCAATAACCCGATAGCCCTTCACAATGTAAACAAAGGAATACTTATAACCATGTGGTTTATCAAAGGAAGGATTTACACTCCATAGCCTCACTTCGATAATACTTCCGTCATCCTCTACAACTTTGACATGTCTAATAAGTTTACTTTTCACTGTTGGTATATTATACCATAACAGATTTAAAGTCAACGAGTTTTATGAAATCGAAAAAGGTATGTTTTGAGACAAGAAAAAGGCTATTAACTCTGATAGAGTTAACAGCTTTTTTAATTTCAGGGACACATCGGGGACCGTTTTTTGAGAGGGTCATAAGTCATAAGTACTTGTCACCATACAATCTTTATGGCGGAGAGGCCGGGATTCGAACCCGGGGTAGGGATTTTGTCCCTACAACGGTTTAGCAAACCGTCGCTTTCAGCCACTCAGCCACCTCTCCTATTTGTAAAGATAAATCACTTATAAAACATTTATTATACATAAAATATTGTTTTATGCAAGTAAATTGGCAATTGGCATCTATATCTACAACCCTTAAACATAAATTCATTCTTTATGATTAGCAACAATGTGAGCCGGGAACTAATCTGCATAAGGCAATATCCTGTTATCGATTACAATTATAACCAAAGCTCAAGCGGAGCCTTATTGATTAGCGTTCGCAGGATATCGCTCCTGGTAATAATACCCGCAAGATGCCCCTTTTCATCTATAATAGGCATTGAGCCTATGTGCTCTTCAAACATTACGCGGGCAATATCTCTAATCTCTGTATCAGGACTTGCTGTAAGTACCTTCCTTTTAATAAGGCCCTGGATGGTAGTCTGTTTCTGCGCCTCATTTACTGAGTGTGGGATAATTTTGCAAAGACCTGCAGCCTCACTAAGCAAATCTCTGTCAGAAATGATTCCTGTAAGCTTTTGTTCATGGGAGATGATAGGAATATGACGAAATCTACGTTCGCAAATTAATTTCCAGGCATCTGCCAAACTCGTTTCAGGGGTAAGTGATATCACAGGAGCAGTCATTATTTGGCTTGCATAAGCAACCTGTTCCCGCTCTTTCTGGAAAGAACCGGATTGCCGGTAGGCATCTTTTGCTATACGGGATATTAATGCTCCTTTTTGAGACACAGAGTCTTCTTTACCGTCAGCGGTCTTGCGATTTCTTGAAGTTTTCTGTATCTTTTCTATCCGTGGATACGTAAACCATTTTTCTGACGTAACAGGAACAGCTATCCCCTCTTCAAACCACTTGAAACCCATACGTCTTTACTCCGTATAAGTATCTTTCTTCAATATTTTTAACGTAGTTGTCAGCATATTATCCTATGGCAAAGCAGATGTCAAACAAAAGATCAATAAAAATTCATGCCTTATATAGAAATACTGACTTACAGTGAAGCAATATATACACTTTTAAATATTTTTATTTATTTATTTGAATTACAATTCTCTTGTAGTATAATTTGTAGCCTAATACATAGCGATAAAGGCAAACCATGAGCAATTATGGGACGCAAAGCCACAGGGTCTTTAAAATATAAATTTTTAAAGATAGCCTAGCTACCGAAAGTATTTATGAAAAATAATATTAATTTAAACAAGACGGCCTTCCTCTCGAAAATTAAAAAATACATTTTCGATTGTAAGGCTTTTTTTTTAAACAAAAAATTTTTTCCTGTATATTTTTATATAATTAAATTTATATTTTGAAGGAGGAAAAGGTCATGAAAAAAAGTTTTGTCTTAATAGGTTGTTCATTGTTTGTGATAAGCTCACTCATGGTAAACACGAAAGGCGGCTATTGTGAGGACCTGTATAAAGCAAAACTTACCAGTTCATCTTCATCTTCTTATGAAAATAGTGCAGAGGGGAAAATTAGCATAAAAGATACAGGAGAAGTTGAATTATCAATAAAAAATTTGCGCTCGTATTCCGATAGTCAACCAATCAATCAAAACAGTATCCTTATTATTGAAACAGAAATTAATGATAATCCAAAAACTTATTCAGAGTCCTTCGTTATTGAAGATGGTAGTGCCGAATTAGAATTTACTTTAGAAGGGCTTAATAAAGATGACAGACTTGAGATTGTCAGTGTTACAGTTAATAAAGAAACAGATACAACACCAACACCAACAATAACTGCATCATTAACACCAGACAATTCGCCAACCGTAATTGCATCACCAACACCAATTAATTCACCAACTATAACCTATACTCCAACACCGGTATCGTCGCCCTTAGAACTTCAAATTTTAAATGCATCAGATATAACAAGCGACATCATACTAGTTCCCGGCGGTATAATTTCAGAAACTACAACATCAAATCCTACACCGGTTGCCTCTCCTTCACTTACTCCCGCAGTTACTCCTTCTCCTTCATCAACGCCCGGCATAATCGACGCAGAGGTTACTATAAAACCAGAGATGATTAATCTCAAGAGTAAAGGTAAGTTTAAGGCATTTATAGAACTCCCATCGGCATATGATGTTAATGATATAAATCCAGACACTATTATTTGTGAAGGGGCTAAAGCTATTGGAGGTAAGACTGAAGATGACAGGTACATTGCAATATTTAACAGGCAGGATTTAGGTTTTGATATAAAAATCCGCAAAGGCCGTGATGATAAAAAAATGAATGTAGAGCTTACAGTGTCTGGTGAATTAGAGGATGGCACAAAATTCGAGGGAAGCGATACAGTGCAGATAAAAGGTAAATAAGTTTCTTACAAGGAGTCTTAACTCAATAGTTGGCTAAAAGATTTTAATATTGTCATGCGTATGGGCAGGTCTTAAACCTGCCCATACAATTTTTATACTTAAATTCATATTTGGAACTTTTTTAGCCATAGCGTAGCAAAGCCACAATCAAAATCCTCAAAGTGGAGTAATGGAGTGTTGGAGTGATGGATTATTGTTGTAAAAAACTTCAGTACTCCAATACTTCATTACTTCATATCCAAAATCGTTACACAGAGCACAATCTATAATCTTATAAATTAATCCTTCCATTTGAGAGTACCTGATAGCTCCACCTATATAAGTACAATAATATTCTTATCTTATTTCAAACAATTTTATATTCATTCTATAATTGCCACCATGCTGCCGTATAATAAAGCAGATGCCAAATAAGAGTTTCAAAATTATACTAAAAATCCAGACACATTTACGTTATAATTTGAAATATTTCCTATTGTTTAAAATCATAACACATATATAATTCTTATACTTTTAGCTTTAAAAAGCAATCATGAAGAATATATTATTATGTAATGAGCCTAGAGAAGAGGTAAACAGGTTAAAAATTGAACAAACACATCAACTTACTTCTTTTAGCAACTGATAATTTATTACGGCACAGGACAAAGACTATTATAGTATGTCTTTGTATTATTGCTATCCTCTCGCCTTTTATCACCGCTATTGCCATCTCAGAAGGTGTGAGGGCGCAATCGCAAACCTCAGTTGATGAAGGCGCAGATCTCTACCTTACCTTTGATGAATTTGGCAGGAATGCGGCCATACCGCTCAAATATCTGGATGAGATAAAAAAAATCTTTGGTGTAACAAAGGTTGTACCGAGAATTATAGGGAGAAGTTTTCTGCAAAATAAGCTTGCAGTTATTGTCGGTATAAATAATGAGAACATCCCAAAATCCATTTCCTGTATCTCCGGAAAAATTTTTGAAAAAGCGGATGAGGTAGTCGTGGGACAGGAGTTAGCAAAACATTTTCATTTGAATATCGGCGACCAGTTCAGCATGCGAGGCCAGCGAAGAAAGACCTTTACGGTAGTTGGTTTCTTTTCGGCAGACTCTCATATCTGGGGATCATCCATGATACTTATGTCCCTTAAGGATGCAGGAGAATTATTTGGTAAAGAGGATGCTGTTACTGATATACAGATTTACAGCTTGCCGGGGCATAATTCGGAGATCGCTACAGATTTGTATGATATATTACAAAACGAGCCATACAGGCTGCAAGACAAACAAATGGTAAAATTGTATTTTAAAAAGGGATTCATGCTCAAAGAAGGCATTTTTACTGCTCTGTATATTGTTGCCTTTGCGCTTGGTGTACCTGCTATCCTGGTAACTTCCGGTTTTGGACTATCTGAACGTAGAAAAGAAGTCGGGATTATGAA
>CAZPUD010000073.1:0-16042 GCA_964589115.1 uncultured candidatus Brocadiaceae bacterium
CGCCCTCGCAATGACAGATACTATATAATCTATTATTAATAATTATGTTGACAGTATACTAGATGCGGCGACACAGACAAACGGAGTTTGTCCGTGCCACCTTGGAATCACATAAATAAGATGAAAATTCCTTGATATGGAGTAATACTGCTATGATGGACACTAAAATATTATTTGCAACAAATAAATTAGAAGAGTATGGAAATATAATTAGCTATTTAGATAAAAATGGCTTTTCTAATATAGTTACTGCAGCCGATGGAGATACTGTACTAAAATATCTTGGGAATTCTTATTTCGATTTTGCCATTTTCGATGTAGACTTACCTATATTGGACGGGCTTCAGCTTTGCAAAATAATGAGGTCTTTTATATTAAAACAATGTGAGCATATCCCGGTTGTTTTATTATCGGAAGCGTATAAGAGCAGCATGATATCTCAATTGGCAAAATCTGCAGGCGCGTATGCAGTTCTCCATACGCCTTTTGAAATGGAAGAACTATTATTTTTGATTTATAATAAGTTGCAGCCTGAAAAAATTTCCCAAAACAATATTAAGACGCAAAGTTACAAAGCAAAAGTAATGATTGCGGATAACAACCACGATATCGTAAAAGATTTAGGAGACCACCTTAGCGCAGAGGGTTACAAAACTTTAATTGCTTATAATGAAGAGGAGGCATTCCGGATATTGAGGCTTGAAAGACCTCATATAGTCTTTTTAAACTCCGATGTATCAAAATTTAATGGTCAGGATGTACTGAAATTAACAAAGGAGATTGTCCCGGAAACAGTTGTAATCGTGATAACTATTCCCGGTTGTGAGTCATCGGTAATAGAATTTCTCAAGTCAGGTGCAAATGACTACATTACAGATCCCTCTGTCAGAGAAATTGTTTCAAGTATTTGTGAAGATGCCCTGACGAGATATAACCAAAACCTTATAGGTAAACATTTGAATGAGATAGAGCTAACATTACATTCCATGGTAGATGGCATGATTGACGGAGTCGTTCTTACAGATGCAAAAGGCAAGATAACCTTGATAAATAAAGCAGGACAAGAGATGCTTAAATATTTAAACATTAGATCTGATGACAATTCTATAACAAACATCAACAATATGGACATCAAGGAAATTTACGATGAAATATTTATAAAAAAACAGAGGTATATTTCCTTTGAAATAAATACAAAAGGAGATGCTGAAAAATATTTTATTGTTATCACATCCCCAATGAGCAGGTTTGCAGGAGAAAATACAGGTTTTGTCATTGTAATCCGGGATGTAACCCGGGAGTATCTCCTGCAGTACCAGGTAATAAAATCAGAAAGAATTTATGCTGTAAGCAATTTAGTAGCAGGAGCAGCCCATGAATTGAATAACCCACTTGCGGGCATCCAGCTCTGTACAGAACTTGTATCTAATGAGCCATCAATAAGTGAAAAGGCAAGGAAGTATTTGGCAAGGATACAAAAAGAAACTGAACAGATACAAGGTGTCGTAAAAAGCTTATTAACTTTTACAGGCAATTACACCTTAACCAAAGAACAGGTTAATATTAATGAGATCATAGAGGAAATCATTAATCAGAAGGCTTATCAATTCGAACATGCAAGTATTAAATTGGTTAAATTATTGGATGAAGGGTTATATAATGTCTTTGTCGATAAACATCAAATGCGGAGGGTTTTTCTCAATATCATAGAAAATGCATGCGCTTCTATGGCGGAATCAAAAAATGGAAAGTGCTTAACTATCAAAACGGAGATATATAAAGAGACGATAAAGATTTTCATATCTGATACGGGACCTGGAATACCTAAAGAACATCTTTCCAAGATTTTTGAACCCTTCTTCACAACAAAAGATTATAAAAAGAGTAAAGGAACCGGATTAGGTCTGTCCATTGCCCACAGTATAATCCATCAGCATAACGGCAATATTTATGCAAAAAGTGAATTGGGTGCAGGAGCAACTTTTGTAATTGAGTTACCAATAAAATGAACAGGGAAAAACATGTCGAAAGCAGAATGTAGGATATGCCGTTACACGTACGATCCAAAAAGGAATGATCCAAGGGATAAAATCAAGACTAAACCAGAAATGGAATTTGAGGATTTACCCGACAATTGGGTATGTCCGTCCTGCAGTGCAGGAAAGGATGCGTTTTATAAACTTGAGTGAGGAAAACATGGTAATAGTTCACCGCAAAGACGAGGGACAAGGGACGAGGGAGGAGGGACGAAAAAAAGCGTCCATCGTCTCTCGTCCCTCGTCTTTGCAGTGAGCTGAACTGTTACAAAATTATGAAATACAAACTAAAAACAAATTTTATCACAATCTTTCTGTATATTTCTTTAGGTATATTTTTAGGTTTAAGCGGCTACACATTCTATTACGCACAAGGGGCGTCTTATCTATCTAACGACCCCAAGGCTTGTGTCAATTGCCACATCATGCGGGAACAGTATGACGGCTGGCAAAAGGCTAGTCATCATGCCGTTGCAACATGTAACGATTGTCATATACCGCATGAATTTATACCAAAATACCTCACGAAGTTAAAGAATGGCTACTCTCACTCTAAGAGTTTTACATTCCAGGATTTCCATGAGCCAATCCGGGTTCATCCCCAAAATCGTGCGGTGTTACAGAAGAATTGTCTGTTCTGCCATGGAGAATTAGTAAGTGAGATTGCAACCCACCCGGGAGATGTCCGTCAAATGCTAGACTGTATTCCTTGCCACAGAAATGTCGGACACGGCCCGGTACAATAATATCCGCTTCTTCAGTATCCTAAAACTTATTTTTTAACATTTTCGATAAAAATTTACGAATTACGATTTCAGATTTACGATTTTTTGTAACAATTTAGTTTTTTGAAAAACATATTATCTATAAGCTCCGTAGGAGCGAACTGTTTGTAGCAAGATAAGGATAAACAGTTATTAGCTCCGTTAGGAGCGGCCTGTACATGTAGGTATTCGTGCGTAGAAGCAAGGTTAAAGCCTTGCCCTACATTTTACGAAAGATAAAAGCCACCGAAAGACCTAATTTAACGTATAAAAATTTCAATACTCTTTTGTAGGGGCTGAAGATTTTCAGCCCCTACATTGAAATGTTTTATCCAAAAAGTCGCCAAAGGCTTAATATAATATTTTTAGGAGATCCGAGCTATGAACCGAGAAACCCCAAAAGTCATTTATTTGCTACTCATTGCTTTTGTTGCTGCCGCAACAGCAGGAGTTATGTTCCTGTTACAAAATGTTGCTCAACGTAAAAAGGAGGCAAAACAACATGTATTCCGGGTTGTAGAACTAACCGAAGATACTATAGACCCTGCTGTTTGGGGTAAAAACTATCCACGTCAATACGATGGATACAGGCGCACCGTAGATACAGAACGGACACGCCACGGTGGAAGTGAAGCCTTTAACAGGTTAGAAGAAGCACCGCGTTGGCGTGAGATTTTCAATGGGTATGCTTTTGGGATTGATTACCGGGAAGACCGGGGTCATGCCTACATGCTGTCCGATCAGGATATGACAGAGCGGATAAAAGTCGTGAAACAGCCAGGAGCATGTCTGCACTGTCATTCATCTGTTTTGCCCGCTTATCGCATGGCAGGTATAGAAGCTGGCATCCCGGCAGGTAAAGCCCATCGGCAAGAACAGATTATGAAGGGTTTTGAGATTGTCTGCGCCATGCCATATGGCGAGGCACGCAAGATGGTCTCCGAACCTATATCGTGTATTGACTGTCATGACCCGGAAACGATACAACTGCGCGTTACCCGGCCCGGATTCCTTAATGCGATTAAAGAACTTGCCAAATCGGATTATCAGGTACCACACCTGCCCAGTATCGAACGCTGGCGTAAAGACGGACGCAGGGGTGAATATGATGTTAACACTATGGCAACACGGCAAGAAATGCGCTCGTTTGTCTGCGGCCAATGCCATGTAGAATATTACTTTAAAAGTGATGGCAAACTTTTGATCTATCCATGGCAAAAAGGACTGAGAGTAGAACAAATAGAAGACTATTACAATGAAATAGATTTTAAAGATTGGATACACAAATCAAGTGGTGCACCAGTACTAAAGGCACAACACCCTGAATTTGAAATGTGGAGTCAAGGAATTCATGCCCGTAGCGGTGTGGCATGCGCTGACTGCCATATGCCCTATAAACGAGAAGGCGCAATCAAAATAAGCAACCATCATGTGAGAAGTCCACTGCTGAATGTCGCTAATGCATGTCAAACCTGTCATCACTTTAGCGAATCGGAACTCAAATCCCGTGCTGAACAAATTCAGAATCGCACAAAAAGTCTAATGGTTCGGGCTGAAGAAGCCATTGTTGGCCTTATTCAGGATTTACAGCATGCAGTAGAATTCGGAATACCTGCTGAACGATTAAAAATGGCACAAGATTTACATCGTAAGGCACAATGGCGGTTAGATTTTGTGGCTGCTGAAAATTCGATGGGTTTCCATGCCCCACAGGAAGCTGCCCGTATTTTAGCTGAAGCAATTGATTATGCCAGGCAAGGTCAGCTTGAGGTAGCGAAAATACCAACATTGGCACATTAAAATAATCAAATTCACTTGAATGCTTTAAAATTACTAGTACAATATTAAAAACCTATCGAGGCAAAGCCTCAAAACGATGAAAGAGGTCGCAGCAAAATGGGTGATAGAGCAATGGAGTAATGGATTGTTATAGAAAAAACTTCATTACTCCAACACTCCATTACTCCACATATATTAAAGATTTAGAACGGCATGAAAACTTACGAAAAGAAGTTTTTATAAAGTAATACTATAGGCTGTCAGCTATCAGCAATTAGGCAAAAGCTGAAGGCTGACCGCTGATTGCTAATTGCCTATCTTATGCAATTTATACAATACGGTAAATCATTACTCATAATTGGAGACATATTTCACTCATGCTTGATATAAATTTTATCAGGAATAATCCTGACAAGATCAAACAGGCCATTGCCAATAAACATGAGAATTCAACCAGCGTGGATCATATCTTAGAACTGGATACAAAATACAGATCCGTGATCCATGCCTGTGAGCAATTAAAAAGCAAACGTAATGAAAAATCAAAAGAGGTTAGTGAACTCAAAAAAAAGGGACAGGATGCCTCGTCTATTATCGAAGAAACAAAGAAAATCGGTGATGATATAAAGTCTATGGAGGAAAAGTTGAAGGACTTGGAATCACAAATCAACAACCTGCTCCTCCGTATCCCGAATATTCCCTCAGCCGATTCACCCGTCGGCAAAGATGAAAATGATAATGTCCTTGTCAGAACATGGGGACACCGAAAGACGTTTGATTTTGACCCTCTTCCACATTGGGAATTGGGACGCATCCTTGATATATTAGACCTCGAACGGTCATCCAAGATCTCTGGTTCAGGTTTTATCCTGTTAAAAGGCCTTGGTTCGAGACTTGAACGTGCACTATTTTCCTTCATGTTAGATGTACATACTCAAGACCATGGCTACACGGAATTATTTCCACCATTTCTCGTCAACCGCGCATCTATGGTTGGCACAGGACAACTGCCAAAACTAGAAGACGATATGTACCGGACTTCCGTAGACGATCTTTTCCTCGTTCCAACTGCGGAGGTTCCCGTTACCAATATCCATCGTAATGAGATACTCTCTTATAAGGACCTTCCCATTTACTATACTGCTTACACCCCTTGCTTCAGGCGTGAAGCAGGTTCATATGGTAAAGATACAAGGGGCATCATAAGGGTTCATCAATTTAATAAAGTAGAACTCGTCAAACTGGTAAAACCGGAAACATCTTATAATGAATTGGAATCTCTACTAAATAATGCAGAAAAAATACTTCAACTGTTGGGACTTGAGTACCGGGTTGCACAACTCTGTACGGGGGATATGAGTTTTGCAGCGGCAAAGTGTTACGATATTGAGGTTTGGGCTCCCGGGCTGAATAAGTTTCTGGAAGTTTCATCCTGCAGTAACTTTGAGAGTTTCCAGGCAAGGCGCATTAATATCCGGTTTCGGGATGAGAATGGCAAACTACAATTTCCTCATACCTTAAATGGTTCCGGTTTAGCTTTACCGAGAACAGTCATTGCCATTCTGGAGACCTATCAGCAAAAAGACGGGTCCATTACAATCCCCGATGTCCTCCAGTCCTATATGGGTGGGATTAAGGCAATCACAAAGAAATGATGTTGGTTTTACAGGGGCAGATCAGTATATATTAAATTAAGCCTCCGGCAACTTAAAACGTAAATTTTCCTTACCTTAACCCTATTTTTTCAGAGTATAGCTCTTCCCAAACATCTCAATACCAAACCACTTCCCTTCCGAGCCAATTAATAACCGGCCTTTACCGGTAATAAGCAAGAATAACACAATCAGAGGAAATACTATTGGAAGCGCAATAAGGAAGATGAACAATGTAACAAAAACTACAGGCATCGAAGCGATCAATATGACCGCAAGTAAGGGGAAAACGAGCATAAAGACCATAATAAGGATGCTAAAAGCGAATAAAAAAACGGGTGGAAGGACAAAAATTGATAGTATGCCCCAAAACCCCTTTCCCATAAAACCAGAAACCTTCTTTCCATACAGTATAACCCCGCCACTAGTTTCTTCGCTGGTTGTCTCTGGTTCCTGAATCTCCTGCTGGGATACTTCAATCCCGGCCTGCTTTTCTAAGATGGATTCTTCTTGCTTGGGCTGTTCTTGTTTAGGTGTTTCTTCTATAGCCGCCGTGGAAGAAATATTACTCTCCGGTGTCTCTTTTACTTCTTCTGTTACTTCTACTTCTTCTTTTTGAATACTTTCTTCAGGTTCCTTGTTCTTCTTCTTTTTCCTTTTCCATATCGCCATAGTAAAGTTATCCGGTCTTTATATCACAGATCCTCATATAAACTTGCAATAGCTTGAGCTGCAATGGCTTCGCCACGCCCGATTGCATCTACACCCTCCATAGTTGTTGCCTTTATATTAACCCTCCCTGCATCCACATGAAGCCATTCTGCAATATTTTTCTTCATTTCTAATTTTCTTGTACCGATTTTGGGTTTTTGCGCAAGGATCGTTACATCTATATTGTTAACCCTATAGTGTTGTTCTTTTATAAGATCAACTACTTTCATAAGGAGGTATTTGCTGGAAATATCTTTCCATTTAGGATCAAAATCAGGGAAATGTTCTCCTATATCACCGAGGGCTGCTGCTCCTAGTATTGCATCGCATACGGCATGTAGTACAACATCGGCATCTGAATGACCAAGGAGTCCAAGATGATAGTCAAACTCGACCCCACCCAATATCAGTTTGCGGTTTTCAACGAGCTTATGGATATCATAACCAATCCCAAAGAGCATGTTTTATTTACTATTGACTTCAATTTTCTGTTCTAATGTTGACAGCCTTTTTTTGGCACTTTTCCGTGATTTTGCATCATGGCTGTACAGGGCAGCTTGCTGATAAATCGCTTTAGCCTTGTTGTTATCGGCAAGCTTCTCATACATTTTGGCAGCATTCAATAATGCTGGTTGTTTTACATAGGGATTTAATTGATAACTTCTTATATAATACTTCGCTGCACTCTCATAGTCGCGAAAATAGCCGCTGGCGTATATCTCTGCAATCTCGAAAGCGGAATCAGCTACCTTATCGCTGTCGGGGTATTCCGAGAGCAGCTTTTCTAAACGGTTAATGGCCGTAATCTTATCCTGCTTATTGAATAAGGATTTTTTGTACATTAATGCATCTTTAAATAAAATATTGGCATCTTCGATATCACGTAATTTAGGTGCCGTCCGCACACTTCCCAGTCCCTCATCCGTGTAAAGAGGGTGAGGGACTTTGTCTAAAGCATCAAGTTCTCTGCGTGATTTTTGAAGACGCAGTTGATTGCCGGTATTCTGATAATAACGATTCAGCTCATTTAGGACTTTTCTATAGTTTTCCCGTGATACCGTTACAGCATGGATTAACTGTTCCTCTTTGGTCTTTAACTCATCAACAGATAGTTTTGCTTTACACGCAATACAGTATTTTTCATTTTCATCAATTTTATCAAAGCAGTTCAGACAATAGCTCGCGGCAAACACTGTATATGACATTAACATAAAACAAACTACCACAAAAAATATTTTTAAGCTTCTCATGTTATTCTCCTTAGCTTAAACCACTTTTCCGCATAAGGTTTTTTACACTCTCCAATAACGTATTTACCTCGGATACCTGCCTTACCATTTCTTCCCTTTCCGTCCACCGGAGATCACGATATGATGAGATATTATTACTGATATCTTCAATTACACGATCAATTGCTTTGTCAATTTCAAATTTCATAAACTCTACAAATCGTTCACAAATTGCATCGGTCCGTTTTATAAATTCATTTCGAAATGACTTGCGCTTCCTGGGAAAGACAGATAACCCGGCAGCCGCCAGCGCCACTGCAACCCCAATTACCGCAGGAGGAGGTACAATCCATGAGAACATCATAGTAATACCAACGCCAATACCAATAGCGAATGATTCCGCCACCAGAAAACTAATAAAACCGTTTTGAACTGAGCTGTTAAGCCTTTCCGATTCCCGTTCGATATCTAATTCTCTAAACTCTTTAGAACGTGCTTTTAAGGCAATTTCAATTTCATGCTTCCTGTCATCATAGTGACGTTCAACGTGCCCACCAATTATATTCATAGACCTGCGGTCATATCCCACTTCCTTCTCAATATGATCCCTTGCCAGATCCCATAATGAACGGTTGTTTCTGGCAACAAAGTCTACGACATCATCAATAATCCTGTCTAAATCAGTCTGTGGGTTCAGAAGACCATACACTTCTCTCTTAAACCTATCTTCGATCTTCTCCCTTCCAAATTTAGAAAGGACAACCGATTTCATAGTCACATATGAATTTAAGAAATTATCTAATTTCTCTTTCAGCCGGGAAAATACCAGTTTAATCTCATCTTTGTATTTTAGAGTATACTCCTGCATATCCTGTTTTTTATTCTTCAGGCGCATCTCAAACCGTTCAATACTTTTAATATCAGTGTTACACTTGTTAACTTTCTCATTCAAGTTATTCTGGAGTTCTGTAAATACATTGAACAGGTATTTTAGAGGGCTAACCAGTTTAAAATCGATCTTTGTATCTAAATCAAGTTTATCAAATATAAAAGATTCAACCTCCATGATTTTACTCTTTTCAAGCAGTTCCTGATCTCCATCAATTTTTGCTTTGTATGCCTCTTTAGCAGATACCAGGAGGATTTTTGGCTCAAAGCCCAATAGTCTGTAGCAATTCTTTTCCAGGAAGGTTACAATCTCATTAATTTCATCAGGGCTTTTCAAATCTATTTTATTGAGAATAAACAGCACCTTTCTGCCCCATTTACTTTTCAGGAACTGTAAAAATTGCCGTTCGCTTTCAGTAAATGGATGATCGGCAGATGTAATAAAGAGTACTAGTTCTGCCCTGTGAACAAAGCTCTCCGTTAGTGCAGAATGCTCCAGTATAATAGAATTCGTGCCTGGTGTATCGACCATGGTGATATCCTTTAACGTCTCCATCGGATATGTAGCCTGACACAGGTGGTCGCTCACCTCTTTGACTTCAACCTTATCACCGTAGGTTACTAACGTAATTCGGTTTGTTGTAGGGGTAGGGCCATCAGTAAGGATTCGTTCACCGCACATAGCATTAATGAAACTGGATTTCCCGGAATTATATTCGCCTGCTACTAAAAGATAAAACGGTTCGTCCAGTTGTGCACGCATCTCTACAACTTTCTTCTCCATATCAGAGGTGCCGATCCGTTCAAAAAACTTTTTTGAGTTATCAAGGAGATTTATTACTTCAGGAAAAATGTCTCTATGTTTTGCTTTTGTTGTTATATTTAACATAAATCAAACTACTTTAAAATATTGGAATAAATATATTTACCCGATAAGATTAAGCATTCTCCGGGTTAAATTTAAGTAATGATGTTAACAGTTTTTGGCACACAAGTCAAATTTTCTTTTTTAAACAGTCAAGGCAATAGCCTCAATTTCTACCCCTGCATCTTTGGGCAATCTTGCCGCCTGCACTGCTGCTCTGGCCGGGGGCTTCTGCTGAAAAAATTCTTTATAAACATCATTAATAGCTGCATAATCATTCAAATCCTTCATGAAAACTGTTGTTTTTACTACATTATCCAAGGACGAACCTGCAGCCGCCAGGATATGCTTCAGATTCTCTAATACCTGCCTTGTCTGAAGTTTGATATCTCCCTGAACTACCTCACCACTGGCAGGTATTATTGGTATTTGTCCTGATATGAAGACAAAATTGCCTACCTTAATTGCTTGTGAATATGGTCCAATTGCTGCAGGAGCAGTATTTGTAGAAACAACCAGTTTTTCCATTCCAGCCTCCATATTAAATTAGTTTTGTAGTGTTTTAAAACTTATCTTTTAACATTTTAGGCAAAAATATTTGAGTTTCAAGTTTCAAGTTTAGAGTTTAGAGTTTAGAGTTTCCTGTTTCCAGTTTAATGTTTAGATTTAAACTAGAAACTCCAAACTTGAAACTCGAAACAATTCCAGTATGTTACTTTTCTGGTTCATTCGGGTTAGGTATTTAACATAATGTAAGCTTTTTTCATTGATTGTCCTAATCCTTTTTGCTTCAATTTTTGCTTATCGTATTTTTCTTCGAATCAGAGAAAAATGTTACAATCTTTATTTATCCTTCTGTAATACAAATTTGTAAAATCTTGCTTCTTTAGCAAAGTTTTTCTTCGTGTTCTTCATTACTTTCGTGGTTAAAATCTTTTTGGTTGTGGCTACGTCACGCTGTGTTCCCTGCATCCTCTGCGGCGAACTATTATGGATAATTTTATAACTTATGCGCAATATCCGGCTTTTAATAGAGTATGATGGCACAAATTATGCGGGATGGCAATGGCAAAAGAACGAAAAAACAATACAGGAAACACTGTTGAAGGCAATAGAACAAGTTATTCAGGAAAATACAAAACTCTACGGTGCCAGTCGTACTGATGCAGGGGTCCATGCCCTAGGTCAGGTGGCAAATTTTAAAACGACCTCAAATATCCCATCCCAGCGATTAGTACATGCGATAAATTTTTACCTTCCCTATGATATTACAGTAAAAGATGCGGCGGATGTCCCAGAATCCTTCCATGCACAGTACTGTGCTAAATCCAAGATATACCAATATACCCTCTTCAATGACTGGATAAGGACATCTCTCAATCGCCACTTTTGTTACATGTATGGATTTAAATTAGATATAGATAAAATGACTTCAGCAACAAAATATATAATTGGAATCCATGACTTCACATCATTTACCACAAAGGCCTGGTGTGAAAAAAACCGGATACGTACTGTAAAAAGACTCGATATCAGAAAAGAAGGAAAATACATCTATTTTACTATCGAAGCAAATGGGTTCTTATATAATATGGTAAGAACTATTGTAGGTACACTTATAGAAATTGGTAGGGGGAAAATTCCAATAGAGGATGTAGAAGAGATTCTTGACTCAAAGAATAGAAAGCTGGCAGGCCCCACAGCACCGGCCAGGGGGTTATGTCTCATTGAGGTCAAATATGAAAATAATTAAAAAAATATCTATCCGCATTCGTCCTGCTACAGATCACGATATTTCTGCAATCCTTGAACTGGAAACTATGGGCTTTACCAGGGCTGAAGAGAGGTTTCACAGGAGGCAAATACACAGCTTAATCGTAAACCCTCGTGCTAAAGTATTGATAGCGGAGGACGACAAAGGCACGGTATTAGGATGGGCTGCAGGGCTCTTACGCCGCCACCTTAATTCAAACTCCGGCCGGCTCTATGCAGTGGCTGTACATCCTCATGCACGCGGCAGGCATATAGGCGAGACACTGATAGAATATATCCTCCACTCACTTGCAAAGTGCAATGCCAGTCGCATTTACCTGGAAGTCAATATAAACAACAAGCCAGCTATTAATCTTTATCACAAACTCGGTTTTACTGAACAGAAATGTTTGGTTGACTATTATGGCAGGGGTCATCATGCCATACGTATGGTACGGTTTTAATTCGTTGACACAACTTTTAAAAATAGTTATATTTATAAAAAATACATAAGCCTTTTAAAACAATTATAAACCGGAATTTATGAGGGGTTTGACACCTCTATACCCTCTTCAATGACTGGATAAGGACATCTCTCAATCGCCACTTTTGTTACATGTATGGATTTAAATTAGATATAGATAAAATGACTTCAGCAACAAAATATATAATTGGAATCCATGACTTCACATCATTTACCACAAAGGCCTGGTGTGAAAAAAACCGGATACGTACTGTAAAAAGACTCGATATCAGAAAAGAAGGAAAATACATCTATTTTACTATCGAAGCAAATGGGTTCTTATATAATATGGTAAGAACTATTGTAGGTACACTTATAGAAATTGGTA
Source organism: uncultured candidatus Brocadiaceae bacterium (assembly GCA_964589115.1). Lineage (GTDB taxonomy): Bacteria > Planctomycetota > Brocadiia > Brocadiales > Brocadiaceae > JBDIVL01. The sequence continues at coordinate 12,528 of CAZPUD010000073.1, forward strand.
GGGGGAAAATTCCAATAGAGGATGTAGAAGAGATTCTTGACTCAAAGAATAGAAAGCTGGCAGGCCCCACAGCACCGGCCAGGGGGTTATGTCTCATTGAGGTCAAATATGAAAATAATTAAAAAAATATCTATCCGCATTCGTCCTGCTACAGATCACGATATTTCTGCAATCCTTGAACTGGAAACTATGGGCTTTACCAGGGCTGAAGAGAGGTTTCACAGGAGGCAAATACACAGCTTAATCGTAAACCCTCGTGCTAAAGTATTGATAGCGGAGGACGACAAAGGCACGGTATTAGGATGGGCTGCAGGGCTCTTACGCCGCCACCTTAATTCAAACTCCGGCCGGCTCTATGCAGTGGCTGTACATCCTCATGCACGCGGCAGGCATATAGGCGAGACACTGATAGAATATATCCTCCACTCACTTGCAAAGTGCAATGCCAGTCGCATTTACCTGGAAGTCAATATAAACAACAAGCCAGCTATTAATCTTTATCACAAACTCGGTTTTACTGAACAGAAATGTTTGGTTGACTATTATGGCAGGGGTCATCATGCCATACGTATGGTACGGTTTTAATTCGTTGACACAACTTTTAAAAATAGTTATATTTATAAAAAATACATAAGCCTTTTAAAACAATTATAAACCGGAATTTATGAGGGGTTTGACACCTCTTTCATAGTCTATTAGCATAAGGCTTATGTATTTTTTATTTATGAAAGGCTTCTTATATGATTTCGATTGATGACTTTTTAAAGGTAGACCTGCGAGTAGCAAAGGTGATACATGCGGAACCGCATCCAAATGCGGATAAATTGCTTATATTGAAGATTGATGCAGGAGACGGTTTAGAGGGAAGGCAGATCGTCGCAGGAATTAGAAACTATTACAAGCCGGAAGAACTTATTGGAAAGAGAATTGTTATCGTAAACAATCTGGCTCCTGCTATCCTTCGGGGTGTTGAAAGCCAGGGAATGTTGCTGGCAGCAAAGGACGGAGATCAGGTAGTAGTCCTTACAACGGAAAAGGATATAAAACCAGGCTCTAAAATACAATAAAGATAAAGCAAGAATCGTTGAAATAGAAAAAACTCTCAACAAGGAAATTTTGTAATCTCGGAGTTATTTTCAGCTTTTGACTTTTATTGGCAAATCAATCATGCTGCAAGAGCTATACATTACAAATTTTGTATTGATCGATAAAGTTATCATTAAACTCTCTGAGCGGCTGAACGTTTTTAGTGGAGCAACAGGTGTAGGTAAATCGCTGGTGATTGGCGCACTTCATTTCATTTTGGGAGGGCGTGTATCTTCGGATATTGTGCGGAATGGAAAAGACGAGGCAACGGTAATAGGTAAATTTTATATCCGGGATAGAAATCTTCTCAAGCAGATAAAAAAAATACTGGATAACCATGAGATTGAGGACGAACTTTTAATTCAAAGAAGTATTGACACAAATGGACGAAACAGATGCCGGTTAAATGAAGTCCCGACAACTGTATCTTTACTTAAAGAGATTGGGGAGATGCTCGTCAACATCCACGGTCAGCATGAACATGAAACACTATTGTATGGAATAAACCAACTTCATATCCTGGATGAGTTCGGGGAAATTACATCACTTCGGGAGAGCTTTTCGGAAACCTATCGGCAGATTACAGAAAAAATAAAAATCAGGAATGTATTGAAAGATAACCAGCAGGAGCAAAAGCAAAAGGTAGATTTATATACCGTACAAATCGATGAAATTAATAAGGCACAACTTAAGCCGGGTGAGCTAGAAGAACTGGAAAAAGAAAGAAACATTTTAGTTAACTCTGAAAAGATATATAGTACAGTAACATCCTGTTACTCTCAACTTTATGAATCCTCAGAAACCATTATTGAAAGGCTAAAGTCTGTTGTAAGGGAACTGCAATCGATTGCAGAACTAAACGAGGCATTGCTCAAGGTATTTGATATTTGCAAACAATCTCTTTATCAAATAGAAGACGCCTCTTTTTCCTTAGGGAAATACCTGGAGGGGTTTAACTACGACCCTCAAAGATTAGAGTACATTGAAGAACGCTTAAATATGATTCAAAAGCTAAGATTAAAGTATGGAAATACAATAGAAGAAATTCTGTCATACCGTGATGAATTGGAATTAAAATTAAAACAACTTTCGGAAGAAGGAACAACGGCCGAACAGATCGATGAAGAGTTAAGGATACAACTAGAATCATTAAAGAATAAAGGTAGTGAGCTAACGCAGAAACGTATTTCTGCGGCCAATGCATTGACCCCTTTGATAAATGACGAGCTTCGCAGTTTAGGAATGCCACATGGTCAGTTTTGTGTTAAAATAACATCATCTCCTCTTCATGATATTAAATATTCACCGGTTTTAAATTTCCACAGTCACGGCTTTGACCAGATTGACTTCTTGATTTCACCAAATCCGGGCGAGGATTTAAAACCATTAAGGAAGATTGCTTCAGGCGGTGAAATATCACGGGTCATGCTTGCATTGAAACATCAGTTGGCCAGGATAGACAGGATACCGGTACTTGTTTTTGATGAAATCGATGCTAATATTGGAGGCAGAATGGGAGAAGTGATTGGTGAAAAACTAAGCAGCATCGCGAAGTCACGTCAAGTAATCTGTATTACACACCTTCCCCAAATTGCCAGTTACGCTGACGAACAGTGGAAGGTAAATAAAATTGTAAAAGATGATAAAACATACTCAACCATTGAAAGCCTTTCAAATGAAGCCCGTCTTGAGGAAATTGCAGATATGATCAGAGGCAGTGAAAAAACTGATATAACCAGAAAACAGGCCCGGGAAATGCTGCGGGATGCAAAAAAAAGGGTGAAAAGTAAAAATTAGCGAGGCCGTGAAGCCTCAAACCGATTAAAGGGATATAACAGTTCTGTTCACCGCAGAGGGCGCAGAGAAAGATTTAAAATATTTTCTCTCTTCGATCTTTGTGCCCTCTGCGGTGAACTATTACAGTTTTAGGAAATATTATTCATGTTAGAACGCATGCAGAAGGTATTAGCAGAAGCAGGTTTCGGCTCACGCCGCGAATGTGAAAAGCTTATTACAGCCGGGAGAGTAACGGTCGATGGAAAACAGGTTACAACCCTGGGCACTACTGTTGATCCTGATAAAAGCGAGATCCATTGTAATGGAATACCAGTGCGGAGACAACGGAAGATTTATTATCTGCTCAATAAACCAAAAGGCTATGTATGTACGAATCGTGATGAGCTTGATCGCCTGAGAGCAGTTGACATTATAAAAAATATAAGTCAAAGGATATACACTATCGGAAGATTAGATAAGGAAAGCGAGGGCATAATCATATTAACAAATGATGGTGATCTTGCAAATAAATTATCACATCCCAAATATGAGGTAAAAAAAACGTATTTCGTGGAAGTGGATGGATATTTGAGTAATGAGACAATAAAGGCATTGGAAACAGGTGTTTGGCTTTCCTTCGGTAAAACACGCCC
>CAZPUD010000074.1:0-15765 GCA_964589115.1 uncultured candidatus Brocadiaceae bacterium
GTTCAATCTACAAGATTGAACCAACCATAGTCGCTGCCAAAGGCAGCCTAATTTATATGCATTACTCCAGTTCTCAAATACGGTTCCCGGGCCACGGGCAACGGGTTACGGATCACGTTCTTGTTTTATCTGTGGCTAACAAAACATAGTAAACTGTAAAAGGTCACTGAATGCTCAGAGTTGGTTCAATCGTCCACGATTGAACCGAAACGTTTAGCATGTTTCATATGCCTGGAATAAACCAAAACGTACAGGCAAATGCTAAACGCATAGTTCAATCTACAAGATTGAACTAACCTTAGACTGTAAAAGGTTACTGAATACTAAATACATTTTTTAAGGGCAACGTCTTTATACAACTTACAGTATTTCTCAGCAATCGTATTCCATGAAAAACGTTTCCCGTATATCGCTATAGATTGATAATCCCATTCCTTTTCAATCGCTTTGTCGAGTGCTATAGCCAATTCTTCTGTATTATCCGGTTCGACTAGAATACCTAATGTATCATTTATTACGGCCTCTGGAATGCCGCCAACCTTTGTGGCTACTACAGGCCTTCCGCATGATAATGCTTCTACGATAACTGTAGGGAAGCCTTCGTTGCGACTGGGCAGACAAAAGACGTCGCAGGCATTTAACCACAGGGGTATCTCATTGTGTTTTTGAAAACCTATAAAATGAGTCCAGGTTTCAATACACAGATCTCTCGCTAATGCCTTTAACCGGAACTCCAACTCCCCTTTCCCGATTATTATAAGGTTGCTATGGTTTTTTTCTCTCATACTTGCAAAGGCATGAAGCAAAACATCGATTCCTTTTATCTGTATTAAATTACCGATAAAAAGGATGATTTTCCCGTAGACAGATAAATTAAGACTTCTCCGTACTTTGATTTTATCTATAGGGGAAAAAATATCATGACTTGTACCATTGTGAATCACAAACACTTTGTTACGGAAGTAACCCATTTTCATGACCGAATCTTTCAGAGACTGACTAACGGCTATAACCGCATGTGCCCTTTTTAAGGTAAAAAGTATTAAACGCTTCAGAGAAAAATACTTTGGAAAAGTATGTATATCTGAACCATGGACTGTAACAATAACAGGTTTTCTGAAAATAATACCTAATAGAATTGCCACAAAGCCTGCCGGACATGCCATGTGAGCGTGAATAATGTCAAAACAGAATCGTCTTTTCAATTTCATCACAAAAGGCAGTACCGTAAAAAAAGAGATTATAGACCTGAAGAATATTCTGTCTCCCGCGGGAAGGACAAGTAATTTCGGTTTAAGTACCTCCATTCCATTTATCCGGCAGTGAAAATCACTTATCTCTTTATCGGGGTTCCTGTTCATTGGGTTCCAGGGTTGTGTGTGAATAATAACAACCTTATTTTTGAATGTCAGTGCCCTTGAGAGTTCAAAGACAAAAACACCCAACGCAGGGTTTTCCCGACTTGGAAACATATCCGTTATCATTAATATGTTCATTTTTTCTTTATATTGCAACTAAACTTTCGTATAGTTCTTCGATTTGTTTCATTATGACTTTCGTACTGTATTTTTTTTCTGCAACACGCCGTCCCTCTGATCCCATCCTCTTTCTTGCGTCATTATTTTCGATAAGATACAGTATCTTTTTTACAAATGGCTCAACGTCAACATTTCCCATAGTTTTTACCGGCTGTTCAGGAAAAGGTAAAAATCCGGTGCTGCCGTCAATGACAATTTCAGGAGTTGGATAAACATTAGAAGCAACTATCGGTTTTCCTGAAGCCATAGCCTCAATTAGTACCAGCCCGAAACCTTCACCATAACAGGGTGTGAAAAGGAATATGTCTATAGCCGCCATCACCTCATCCATATCCATCCTGGGGCCTGTTAATATAACATCTTCTTCGATACTCAAATCTCTTATAACTGATTTATAAAAACCCTCCTGTTTACCATAGCCACATACAATAAATTTCAGATTAGAATACTGCATTCGGGCTTTTGCAAATACCTGAAAACATATTTCAAAACCCTTGTTTTTCTCAAAACGGCCCACACTGCCGATGATTACAGTGTCATCGGAGATGTTGTATTCAGCACGAAATTTATTTCCTTTCTTCAAAGGGTTAAAAAAAACGGTATCTACCTGGTTAGGAATTGCCACAACTTTTTCATCTCTTACAAAATTTTTGCGTACAACCATGTGCTTTAGTAAGCAAGAGACTGTAATAATCTTGTTCGACAGAATGGTATTTACCAGAGTGCATTGTAGTTTTGAAATACGAGTTTTTTCTAAACCCTGTCCATGTAAGGTAACAACAGTTTTGCAATGTCTGAATAACCTGGCAATTAAACATCCCCAAAAGTCTGCAGGGATGGTATGCGCATGAACTATATCTATTTTCTCTTTATCAATGAGATTTAAATATTTTTTGAATATACGGGTATCCCGCCAGGTGGTTAATCCAAGCCGTTCTACCAAAATACCCATTTTTTCAATCTGGGCAGCAAATGGTTCAATTTTTGAAAGGTCCCGGCTGAACAGGGTACAGACTACGACATGAAATTTTTCTTTGTCTATATGCTTGCACAAAGTAGCCACATGTTGTTCCGCTCCACCAATAAAAAGCGTATCAATAACGTAAAGGATATTTATTTTTCTTTGTGCCACTGGTATTTTAAAAATCCCTTTAATAAAGCCGCATACATGTTTTCTATCTGGTTTATGTAATTATCCCAGGAATACTTTTGTGCTTCCATTTTGGCATTTTTTGCCAAATAGTCTCTTAATTGTTCATCACGAGCCAACCTTATAATGGCATTCGCTAACTCATCGATACAACCGGAGGTTACTAACAATGCGGTATGTTGGTCTTGCAATACTTCTGCGATCTGCCCTATTTTTGTAGCAACAATGGGTTTGCCTGCGCTGAGGTATTCAAATATTTTAATGGCAGACCCAAAAAAAGGCATTCCCAATTCCTTAAAAGGAGCAGCCGCAACATCTGCAATAGAAAGTATCTCTGGAATTTTCTCATGCTGAACATAGCCCGTAAACCTTACATCATCAGAGATCCCTAAGTTGCCTGCCAGGTCTTCAAGTGGTTTTCGGGCTTGTCCGGTTCCTACAATTAACAAGCAGGCATTGGGTATCTCCTTAAGAACCTGATGAAAAGCTGAGATTAGATCTTCAATGGCATACCATACCTGGAGTGTTCCAATGTATACGATAATAAATTTATCCTTTAGACTGAGGGAATCTTTTATACTCTGTGCATCAAATCGTTTATTGAATGCCGCTGCGTCAGCAGCATTTGGTAAAACTGCAATTTTATCTCCCCTGTTAATCAGGTGATTATCCAATAAAAACGATTTTAAATTGTTTGAGACGGCAACTGCATAATCTGTATTTCTGAGGCAAAATTTGCGAATCATTTTAGCGGTAAACTTCTGTACCGGGGAAATATCTTTCGTAAATAGTTTTTTTTCTTCAACGCAGGGACCATTAATTTCTGTCAGATGCGGAATGCAAAGTGTTTTTGCTGCCAGTATCCCACCGAACGAATATAAGCCAAACCGTTCATGAATAACGTCAAATTTATGTAATTTGTGCAGTCTGATGATATGCCTCAGGATATTTACGCTGTTCAACGTTCCGGTAAACGGGAAAAAGCGGTGAAAAAAGAATCGCAAATATTTATGCCGAAGGGTTAAATAATTTTCAAATTCAGGTAACAGCTTACCTTCATTTATGGCCAGGAGGAATACCTTGTGCCCTTTTTTTCTCAACCCGTCGATAATTTTTAATACATGGATTTTATATCCTTCTCCTTTTGTCAAGTCTAGTCCACGGTCGCCGATGAGATATAATATATTAAGTCTTTTAGCCATACCCTGTGATAATATTAGAAAAGTATTTTATTTGTTGTTTTATAGTTTGACGGGAGGCAATTGGCACACATCGGTAGTTTCCTATACAGACCAAGATTATACCTGAAATCAATATATTTATCTGAGTTCCAGATATCCAGGAACCTTTTATTGGTAATATTGCCCAGAACATATTCCCCAAAGATATCAAAACAACATGGCAATACATCCCCATCGGTTGTTATCACAGGAGTTCTCACTCTTTGAGGACACATTCCTTTGTCCTTTAATTCAAGATTTCCTTGTCTGCTTACTACATAGCGGGAAGGTAATGATGGAGAATTAACAAAGTAATATTTTTCCAGGTTATCTACATATCCCATGTCTTCTTTTGACCGGTCAATGTGCAGTGATTTTAAATATGCCCTGTCAACACCAAGGTCCCGTGCAAGCTTTTCAAAGGTGTCTATCTCGTGAATATTTTTTTGAGTAATTACCATTTGAAGATCGATAGAGGGATAAGATAAATTTCTCCGGTTCCTTTCCAATACGAGTAATTTTATATTCTCTACCAGCCGTTCAAAAGAAGCGCCGATCCTCACGGTTTCGTAGGTATGTTTCGTAGCTCCGTCCATAGAAACCACCATAAAATTCAGTTTTGCATCGAGTATACCCTTGCGGGCGTCGGCACTTAATAAGATGCCATTTGTCAGCATTGAGGTATACAATCCCTTTCCGGCAGAGTAGCGTATCATTTCAAAAATATCCTTATTAAGTAATGGCTCTCCACAGTAAGATACACCAACGGTATTGCATGTTGGTGCAATATCATCAATAATCTTTTTAAACAGGGCAAGGGATATAAACCTGTTTTTCCTGCCCAGGTCTGCCTTTACTGAACGGCAAATTGTGCAGTTGAGATTGCAGATACTTGCTGTTTCAATAACGATATCGTTTGGATATTTCCTGATGTTATTGAATAACTTTCGTAAGCAATATGATAAATACTGGTCTATATTCCCTTTTTTTGCTTTTAAAAGTATTTGAGACAGATTTTTTTTATAAAGGCTCTTTTTCATTGTACAAATATGGGCTTTTCAGATTGTTTCAAAGTTTGTATCATAGCTCAGAGTTGGTTCAATCGTCCACGATTGAACCGAAACGTTTAGCATATTTTATACGCGTAGAGTAAACTAAAAGTACAAACACATGCTAAACGCATGGTTCAATCTACAAGATTGAACCAACCATAAGTTCCAAAAGAACGATTTGTTCTGCTTTTTTCTCTAACATACATACGACATTTTGTGGTATACTCGTTCTTAGACTCCGGCGATTTTATTTTGATTACGGCTGCGACGGCCTAAAGTACCGGATATGGTTTTACCATAATCCAAATTTTTTTGCAACCGAAGTCTCTTCTGTAAAATCTGAACTTCCTTCGCTCTCGCGTTTATTCGCCTGTATGAGGCTTCACCTCATTAGTGGTTGTATAAGGTATGGATGCGTATTAAGTCGTTTTTCCGATACAATAAAAGGAAATTTAAAATGGAAACAATCATAGAAAAAACATGGACGGAAAAAATGATTATGTCTCTCCCGAAAAACGGAAATAAATACGAACTGATAAATGGAGAATTCATTATGGGACCGGCAGGATTTAAACACGAGGTTATCGGAGCAAATATTCTTTTTGCATTAAAGAAATTTGTTTCTGAACATAAACTCGGCATCGTGTGTGGTTCAAGTGCAGGATATTGGATGAAATCAGGCAATCTTCGTTCACCGGACGTATCGTTCATTGGCAAGGAACGATTACAGAAATTCGAAGAACTGCCAGAAGGCTTTTTCCAGGGTTCTCCGGATCTCGCTATCGAAATACTATCACCATCCGATACGATTGAAGGGATACACGGGAAAATTACAGAATATTTTGAAAACGATACAAAGCTGGTGTGGATAGTGAATCCCAAAGAAAAAACAGTCCTCATATATCGTTTTCTCTCTCATCCCGATAAACTACTTACAGACAAAGATGTTTTGGATGGTGGAGAGGTCTTAAAAAATTTTTCCCTACCTGTTGCCGAAATATTTGTTGAGTTACCCTGAATATTATGAAAAAGGATATTTCCTTATTTTTATGTGGATTTTAAAACTATAATATTGTCTTGCACACATCCAATATCTTTCTTGCTGTAATTTCCCATGTAAAGGAATTCATAACCAGTTTTCTGCCGTTTTCTCCCATACTATCCATCAATTTGTTGTCTTTTAGCAGTTGAGTAATTGCATTAGCCGCATGTTCATAGTTATCCTCCGGGACAACAATGCCGATACCGTTTTCTCTGACAAAATTTCCACACGATTCGCCGGTAATGACCGGTCTTCCGCAGGCCATATACTCATATAATTTAAGAGATTTTCCATATATCTTGCTGACGCCGGTAAGGATGTATATCCCTGCATCAGCAGCATTGATATAATTTGGTACATTCTCATAGTCAATTTCACTGAGAAAATCGACATGTGATAGTAACCCCAATCTCTTTGTCAGGTGAAGTGTGCTCTCTAATAAATGACCTCTTCCTACCATAAGAAGTTTTACATTTGGTAGCCTTTGTACCATAGAATTTAAAATGGAAATGATATTGCGGACACCGTGATGTGGATAAAAACTTCCAACAAATATTAGGTAGTAACAATCCTGGTCAAGGCCGAGCAGGTATCGCATTTCTCGCCTGTCTTTTGGATAAAAAGCGTTTATGTTGACACCATTCTCTATGATAACGATTTTTTGGGTATTTTTATGGATACGGAGAAGTTCCTTCTTTATATTTTCACTTACGGAAATTACCCTGCCCGCCAGGAGAAAATTGATGTACTGGAAAAATCCGAATATTTTGGGCTTTATGCCGTCGATACCCATACTCTGCAAATCAACCGATGGAATACCATTTATCTCCAATATATGTGGAACCCGCAGTATAAATCCAACTAAGGCTGGAATAATTGATAATCCCATCTCCCTGATATAAAATACATCCGACTTAAATCGTGTTTGATATACCAATAAGTAAAATAAGAGACATACATAATAGATATACTCTCCAAAAAATCTCACATTCAATGTCGGTACATAAACGACATGGATGGTGGTTTCCAGTCTGTACCTGCCAATATCCGGTGCGAATAAAATGACGTCATTTCCGGCCCTTTTCAAGTGCTCGGTAACTTCTTTTATATGGGTTGTTGATGCCCTTTGAAGGTTCAAATTTTCGTAGCAGATATAAAACATTCTCATGATTTTATAACAGACGTAAAAACCAGGGAATTCGATATTCTTTGTAGGGGCAGGTTTTAAACCTGCCCCTACTTGTATTCGTTCTTGTCCTGCAAGGTTCAAAGCGTTTATGTTTGTTTTAAACAGGGATGTGTATCCATGATTTAACTTTATTCCATCAAAACTATGCAATTATTTTCTTTTCTGTACTTTTTTCCGCAAGCGCTGCATAGTAATATGATATCATCGTTGGTTATCTGATTCTTCAGCTTAACGCCGCATACACAAATCCAGCCTGCAGGCCTGGCGGGGTTACCAACGACAATGGTGTAATCTGGAACATTTTTTGTCACAACGGCTCCAGCCCCGATAAAGGCATACTCCCCAATAGCAATACCACAAAGAATGGTAGCATTGGCCCCAATAGTAGCACCCTTTTTAACAAGGGTACATTTGTGTTCATGCATCCTTGAAAGAAAACTTCTGGGATTCGATACATTGGTAAAAACAACAGACGGTCCGCAAAAGGCATAGTCTTCTAAAATTACTCCTGTATATAACGAAACATTGTTTTGTATTTTTACATTATTTCCAATAATAACCCCGGATGATACCATTACATTTTGACCAATAACACAATTTGTCCCGATTTTACAGTCCTTCATAATATGGGAAAAATGCCAGATCTTCGTTCCTGTTCCGATTTCGCAAGGCTTATCCACCACACTTGTTTGATGAACAAAATAAGGCATAGTGCTTTCGGTTGATGAGGTTCCCGTATTGTGAGCGGATATTTTGATTGGTGTTCCGTTTTTCTCTAAAGATTTTTGACATGCATCGAGTATCCGCAAGACAGTTAAGGCACTGTGACCGTCGCTCGGTGGTTGCTTTCGTGTCTGCACGGCTTCTATGAACTTCAAACACTCTACCCGGAGAGGTTCTGATTCCTCTATTTGTACGATTTCCGGTTCCATCTTTTGTGGTACCGGCACCCTGTCTATCCAATCGATTTTGTGGGAGTACAATAGAAGTTTCTCTTTTTCCACAACGTCGTTAAAGACGGCCATTTTTTTATCACCTATAATAACAAGCTTTTGCTCCTTGTACGGATGCAGCCAGCTCACAACGATGTGTGATTTCACACCGCTGGAGAAACTGAGATTGGATACTGTTATATCTGCCGTGTTTCGATGCAAATAAGCCCCGCCAAATGCCGAAACTTCATCAGGTATCTCGCTCAGCAGCATCGTGATAACCGAAATATCATGTGGTGCAAAACTCCACAGGATGTTCTCTTCCTTTCTGACCTTTCCCAGATTAAGCCTGTTGGAATAGATATAGTAAATCTTGCCCAATACCCCATGGGTTATCAGTTCCTGCAATTTTATAATAGCAGGATGATACATCAGTACGTGTCCTACCATGAGTATCCTGCCTTTAATCTGAGACAAAGAAACAAGCTCTTCACCCTCAGAAACCGATAACGATAAAGGTTTTTCCACAAAAACATCTTTATCAGCCAGTAATGATTCCACAGTAAGCTGATAATGAGTTTCAGCAGGCGTTGCGATAACAACGGCATCAATACTTCTGTTATTCAAAATATCTATATAATTATTTGTAACCTGAATACCGGGATAGTCTTTTCTTATCATTCCTAATTTTTCATGATCTCTGTCACATACCGCATCCAATACCCCGGCATGATGAAAGTTTCTTATAAGATTTTTACCCCAGTAACCACTGCCAATCACCGCAAGCTTCATAATTACCGCCCTTAAGGATTTAATAATTTACGATATGTTTTTACTAATACATGTTCGCAGACAGTGCTGCGAAAAGGAAATCCGAAATCCAAAGTACGAAATCCGAAACAAATTCAAATGACCAAAATTCAAATAAGAACTTGAAACCACAGATTTTACAGATGGCACAGATGACAGAAAGGATTCTCTATCTGTGAAATCTGTGTCATCTGTGGTTCCTGTATGTTTTGAACATTCAAACATTAGAATTTAGGATTTGTTTCGAATTTCGACATTCGTATTTCGAATTTAGACGCTTCGACATGGCGACAAAATTTTGTCGATGTTAAAGCGCTAAGTGCCTGTCGTGCCCGATGGATTATACATGGTGCCCTTTTTGTGTCAAGAAACTTATTCGGATCACAGAATCACATACGATAAAAAGCAGTACCCCAAAATAAAAATATTTATTATCCTGGCGTCTCCCATCAAAAATTACGCTAACATTAAAATCTCATAGCGAAGATAAAACTTAAGGTCATTAGTTGATTTTAAGGTAATAAAATGGTATATACGTTGTACTCTAAATATATCTATGCAGTAAAATTAGCGTCTTTCCTTGTGGTTAGGAGATAGATAATGAGTAATTCTTTTCTTGATTCCGTCACGGTAAAATATATCAGGTCAGTTACAGATCACGGGATTTTTGATCGTGGACTTTCCTATTACAAGGGTGGTCGTGTTTCTGGCCTGAAGTATGGTGATGGAGAATTGACGGCAGAGGTTGAGGGAAGCGAATCGTTTCCCTATGATGTGGTAATTATTGCAAACGAAAGAGAAATTTGTGATATGTACTGCACGTGTCTGTACGCCTCCGGTGGAGACATTTGCAAACATATTGTTGCCACACTTCTGCAATGGATTGATGAGAGGGATAAGAAAAATTCATGGAAAGAACATATGCCCTTTTATCCCAGGACATCACGCGTTCCAAAGTTTACCATCTATGATAACGCTTTCCCTTCTTCTTTTGATGCCAGCCCTGCCTCTGTATTAACCGAGATATTTTCTGATTTTAATCATTCTCATATCGAAGTGGATTTGCTTAATGGTGGACCACAACTGGAGCTTAAATTGGTTTCTACGCAAGGCGGTGGAGATACAGTATTTCATATTTCAGCTGAAAAAAGTCCATCTGTTCTTGAGAAACTACAGAAAACCGAGAGTTCTCAGATTAACTTATCAGAAAGGGCAAGCTGTACCAGGATATATAAAGTACCTCTTGTTCCTTATCTCCATGCCGATATAAATGATCAAGGGCATATTGAGTTATCTCCACTTCTAAAACTCAGAGGTAATGGTGGAAAAGAGGAACAAATATTCCGGTGGGAACAGTTAGCCGGGAATAGGATTGGTGAACGGTGGATTTGGCACAATAACAATTACCGGCCTATAGACTCAATCCCTTATCGCCTTATCCCTTATTTTAACCATGAAAAGCCGCTTATTTATAAGGGAAAGGATACCATTGATTTTCTTAAAGGTGATTTCAAACTATTATTTGCAGAGCCCTTGTTTAAACCATCGGAGCGTTTGAAGGAGATAGAGATTCATACCAATTTGGATATTTCAAGCATTCGGGTGGAGGCCTGTGATAATGATTGGTTATGGCTGGATCCTACATACACAGTAGGGAAGCATACTATTACCCTTTCAGAAATTATAATGCACATCGATAAAGACCGTTGTATAAGAAAGGATAAGGACTTTATAACAATTCCTCAAACCATCCTGGACTTCTGGCAGCGAGGCAGCGGTACCATCGAGAATGGACGGATAAAGATGCCAAAATTAGGGTACCTGCGTACCCGGGCGGAATGCGGCAGGGATGTAAAGATAACAGCATGCAATGAGACGCAGAAATTTTTGATGAAGTTCGACCGCATTACCCCACCACAGCCAGCGCCGCCGGTTACCACATACAAAGGCGGTTTGCGCAGCTATCAACAGATAGGCTATGACTGGTTGTGGTTTCTACATACGAATAACTTTCATGGTATCCTGGCCGATGAGATGGGATTGGGAAAGACACATCAGGCAATGGTGCTCGTACTTTCTGCATTACAAAAAGAACCCGGTTTACCAAATCTGATCATATGTCCAACTTCCGTATTGGATCATTGGGAATCTAAATTTCAAACCTATTCCCCTGGATTAAAATTAGTAAAATTCCATGGGAAAGAGAGGAATTCTCATCTTTCAGGAAAGCTTCCTCCCATCGTGTTGACGACGTACAGTATCCTTTCACGTGATATGGAAGGCCTAAGCGAGATCCAATGGAATTATGTGGTATTAGACGAGGCCCAGAAAATCAAGAACCATAATGCCCAGATGAGTAAGGCAGTAAGACTTCTCAAGTCGCAGCATCGCCTGGCACTCACAGGCACCCCCATTGAAAACAGGCTGACGGAACTGTGGTCTATCTTTGACTTCCTGATGCCTGGCTACCTGGGAAGCATCCATGATTTTCGGGCACGATATGAAGTCCCTATCACAAAATATCAGGACGATAAAAAACGTGAGGTATTAAAGAAAATCATTCATCCATTTAAATTGAGGCGGCTCAAGAAAGATGTTTTAACCGAATTGCCTGCGAAAACTGAAGAGAAGCGGTACTGCACCCTCATGCCGGTACAGATTGTCATGTATAAGGATCTTGTTCGGGAGCAGGGGAGTAAACTTATCCAGAAATTACAGGACGAAAGTAAACCGGTAGAATACATCCATATCTTTGCCCTACTCACGAAATTGAAGCGGCTTTGCGATCACCCGAAACTTGTATTAAATGGATGTACTCCAAAAGGTGCTGCTTCCGGCAAATTTGAGCTTTTTATGGAAATTGCTGAAGAGGCACTTGATGCAGGAGAAAAGGTTGTTGTCTTTTCCCAATACCTGGAGATGCTTGACATTATTGGTAATTGGCTTAGTGAGATGGGTTTCAGGTATGAGACTTTGAGGGGAAATACGAGGAACCGCGGAAAGGTTATAGAAAGATTCCAGAACGACCCGGATTGTAATGTCTTCCTGGGGAGTCTCATGGCAGGTGGTTTAGGTATTGACCTGACTGCAGCCTCGGTGGTCATCCATTATGACCGATGGTGGAATGCTGCGCGGGAGGACCAGGCCACCGATCGAGTTCATCGTATTGGGCAGACGCGGGGGGTACAGGTATTCAAACTTATTACCAGAGGGACGCTCGAAGAAAAGATCGATACCATGATCACAAAAAAGGCTGCCCTCATGAATTCCGTGGTCGAGTCTGATGATGTGGTGTTTAAGGCGTTTTCGAGGAGGGAGTTGATAGAGTTGTTGACGTTTTGAGATATTTATGAAACAATACGAAGCAGTAATTCAAACTCTGGAGAAACTTGGTGGTCAGGCTACGCTGGCAGAACTTTACCACGAAGTAATGAAAATAAAGGAATGCAAGTGGGGAACCAAAACACCATTTGCCTCTATTCGTCGAATCGTTCAAATACGTCCGGAAATTTTCAAAGTTCGGCCAGGGTTATGGGCACTCCATTCTTACCAAGCAAAACTTAATTTGACTGAATATGCGGACAATAGGTCACTGTCGCCCCATGCTATTGAGCAAAGCCATTCCTATTATCAAGGTATGTTGGTTACTATAGGAAATTTGCGGGGATTTTCTACGTTCGTACCCGATCAAGACAAGAATAAGTTATTCGTAAATAGACAGCTTAAAGAACTTAGAGTATTACAGAACATACCACTCTTTAGCTATGATAACATCATAAAGAGAAGCAGTACAATAGATGTAATTTGGTTTAATACACGCAAATTACCGAACAGTTTGTTTGAAATAGAACATTCGACAGATATTCAAAATTCTCTTTTGAAGTTTTATGATCTGCAAGATTTTTTTACAAGAATGGTTATTGTTGCTGACGAGAATAGACTCGCTGAATTTGAACATAAGGTTCGATATAGCGCATTTGAAGAGATAAAGAATAGAGTGAACTTCTTGGGTTATAACACACTTGTCAAACAATACGAATACGAGATTCTAAAATCTACACAAAGGTTTGCTATTTGAAGTAGCGTCAACTTTAGATTTAACTTCAGAATATTCAGAGGATGGCTTAACTAATTCAACAGAAGAAACACCAATCCAAACTAGAAGTAAACAATAAAACAACATGTTGGTAGATTTTATATTTATTTAAGGAGATAGATATATGGCAGGAGTAAAACAGCAAGTTATTCAGATGATCCAGTCCTTGCCCGATAATGTCACTATCGATGATATTATGGCGGAGTTGTATTTCAAACTACAAGTAGATGCTGGATTAAAAGAGCTTGATGAGGGAAAAGGAATACCCCACGAAGAAGTTGAAAAACGAATTCCATTTTGGCCGTTGCACAACGGCTAAACAAAATCCTGATGATGCCATCAACGAACTAAATGGCAGATTCAGGGAGGCGGGAATTGGTTATCAGTTTGAATCAGGAGAGATTATTCGAATTGACTCCCAGTATGTTCATGCCGAAATTGTAAAACCTGTTCTAGCTTTACTAGGTAAAGAAAAACAGTATTCCGGTGCAAACTTTGAATTCCTAAAAGCTCATGAACACTATCGTCATAAAAGGTACAAAGAGTGTTTAGTAGAATGCTTAAAATCTTTTGAAAGTCTTATGAAGGCAATATGTGATAAGTATAAGTGGTCATATAACCAAAATGACTCTGCAAAAAAATTAATAAATATATGCCTAAGTAATAACTTGGTACCAGCATATTTACAGAACCAGTTTTCCTCACTTGGAACACTATTGGAAAGTGGAGTGCCAACTATTCGCAACAAGGAAGGGAGGCATGGGCAAGGGATTTCAGTAACCCATGTGCCAGAGCATCTAGCTAGTTATACATTACATTTAACTGCGACAAACTTACTATTTTTAGTGAATAGTGAATTGTTACTAACAAAGGGTTCTAGTATGCTGGATCAAGCGGGGTAAAATCCAGCAACGAATATGGCTTCTTGTTTTGATTACAAAGTTATTATGGAGTGTTGTAACTATCCATTCTAAAGAAAGCAAGTTGTATGCTAACCCTATCAAAAAATATCGCAGCCCTTAAACAAAATACCGCTTTAAGAGAGGTTGAACGCTTAGACCGAAATTTATATCATCACTTCAACGACAAATTTCATCTTGATCTTTCTTTGTCCCGTTCAATCGTCAGTTTTCAGGCTAATAAGACCAAAGAAGTTTACCGATGGTATAAATTCAAAGAAGCGTTCTCTGCTTCTTTAGTTGAATATCTGTTCGAGAAATACAAAATCATTAATGGCTCAATTTTGGATCCATTTGCTGGCAGCGGAACTTCTTTGTTTGCCGCTAGTGCAAGAGGAATAAACGCCGCTGGGATCGAATTGTTACCAATTGGTCAACAAATAATTGGTACGAGAAAAATACTATCTTTAGAATTTACAAAAAATGATTTTAATATCCTGAAACGGTGGTCACTTGAACAACCCTGGAAAAAGTCTGAGTTACGAACACCACTGAATGAATTGCGCATTACGAAAGGTGCATACCCGGAACAAACAAAAGAGTCAATTGAAAAATACTTAGGCACGTGCGAGCAGGAAAATGAACGTATTCGGACAGTTTTGAGATTTGCTTTATTGTGCATTCTGGAGTCGGTAAGTTATACACGCAAAGACGGTCAATATCTGCGTTGGGATTGCCGGTCTGGAAGAAGGCAGGGTAAAAAGCCTTTTAATAAAGGAACAATTCTCAGTTTTGAGAAGGCTATTTGTGATAAAATAGATGAATTTATTTTTGACCTGCAAACCAGGGGAAAACAAAAAACACTTTTTACCACAAAACATTCATACGGTAAGATTCATCTCTATAGTGGATCATGCCTCGATATATTGCCAACTATTCCCACGAATACGTATGATGCCATTATTACTTCGCCGCCATATTGCAATCGGTATGATTATACACGCACGTATGCCTTAGAACTTGCCTTATACGGGATAAATGAAAAAGAATTAGTGCACCTCCGGCAACACATGCTTAGCTGTACGGTTGAAAATCGCGCCAAAGATTTATTAGAGATAAATCCACAGTGGTCAGAGGCCATTACTGCCGCTGATCATCAAGAACTGCTACAGGCCATCTTGAAATACTTAGACGATCAAAAAGCACAAGGTATGCTCAATAATAATGGTATTCCAAGAATGGTTCGGGGATATTTTTATGAGATGGCCTGTGTAATTGCCGAGTGTTCAAGGGTAATGAAGCCTAATTCTCTTTTATTTATGGTAAACGATAACGTTCGATATGCGGGAGTTAGTATCTCAGTGGATATGATACTCTCCAACATTTCAGAGAAGTTGGGGTTTCAAATAGAAAAGATCCTGGTATTGCCTAATGGTAAAGGAAACAGTAGTCAACAGATGGGAAAGCACGGACGAGAATTGCTCCGAAAGTGTGTTTATGTCTGGAGAAGGACATGATGCGTAAGCCTAACCTACCGCATTTAAAGTCAAGCAAAGACCTTGAGACCACATATGAAGCTGTTCGTGCTGGTTTCGTAGCACAGGCGTTGGAGAAGAACAGGCAAGCTACTCCGTATATCTTTTCTTTATTGGTGCTGCCATAGAAGCAAAAATGGCAACTGAAATTTGGAATCTGTTAAAAACTGGTGTGCTTACAAATGCTGCAAACTTAACTGATGATAATCAGATAGCATCTCTGTCTCGCTGGTTATGTAGTCTATAGGTATAAGAAATACTTTTAGGTTATCGGTTAGTTGAAGCAAAGCCCAATCAAACAT
>CAZPUD010000075.1:0-15747 GCA_964589115.1 uncultured candidatus Brocadiaceae bacterium
AACTAAAGGAACTATCGGAAATCGGAAGAAAACCACAAGAAAAACCTTAAAAAAACCTTCCTATGTATTCATGTTATCCGTGTTTATGCTTTTCCCTATATTCTAAAAGCAATGATAAACCCAGGAAGAAAAGCGCAATAAAAACTATACCACCAAGAAGTATATAAAGGATACCATTTATCTTATTTTTTCTAATGGGTATGCTTACCCTTACGTTCCTGAAAGTAAACAAATACCGAAATAAAGAGAACTATAATTCCTACAACCAGAAAGCTAAAGGTAAAAGTGTCCATGTTATTTATCCTTTCCATCAAGCCAAAAGGCAATAAGATAAGCAAAGATTACAATAATTCCACCAGATGCTATAGAAATCCAACTAAAAGACTTACCGGTTATCTTTTTTTATCTAGTGAGTGTGCTTAGAGTGCCTTTTCTGGCTGTAATAGGTTATTATAACACCGATTAAGGCTATAATAGAAAGGATCATAAAGAATATTGCCATGTCACTCATGGTTATTACTCCCTTCAAGAATATATGCAATTATGAAAGTAAATATAGCGGTAATACTGCCAAAGACAAGGGCAGGAATGTCCCACTTTTCTTTTAATAAATTACCTATAATGGCTAAAAGAGCAATTCCCTTGCTGATGTCATACAGGTATTTAGCAGAACTTTCTCTTTGCTTCTTAGTCATACGAAAACATTATACCACATACGAATAGAAAAGAAATGATAAAAAGATATCAAAATATACTTGACTTTAGTTTTTAAGTACGATACGTACGTACGGCAGTGATAACGGCGTGGTCAGGACGCAATTGAATATATGCCTGGGGAAAACCTGGGTACAAAAGGCAACGGCTGTAAGACCTGACCTCTTATGGCCGGTTGCCTTTTTTATTTGAAAGGGGTTTGAAGATGAAGCAAGTAATAGATGGGAAAATGTACAACACAGAGACTGCAGAATTATTACACGAATGGGATAACGGTAAATATAGGAGCGATTTTGGGTATTGTGAAGAATCATTATATCGCACAAAGAAGGGAGCATACTTCATAGCCGGTGAGGGCGGAGCGATGACTAAATATGCAAGATCATGTGGTAGTAATAGCGTGTGTGGGGGCGAGGGTATACGTGTTTTGTCAGAAGCTGAGGCCGTAGAATGGTTAGAGAATCATGACGGTACAGAGGCCTTGGAACAATTCTTTAGCGATAAAATCGAGGAGGCCTAAGCATGGGTGTAAGATATCGGCGCTTCTATAAATGCTGTAAGGATAGAAAAGGTTGTAACGGTAGGATAGGCAAGGATTGTCCGGTCAATGAACTGCCTAAGCGGGAAAACGGAAAGCTTTATAAATGTGGTGTCTGGTTAGTAGAACTCTTTGATGAAAACAAGGTATGGCAGAGTATGGCCTTTAAAGACATAAGAAGCAAGGCCGATGCTGAGAAAAGATTAACCCTACTTATTGCAGATCGGGAAAGGGGAATACTAAAACTACCTAAGAAGAAAATCATACCTACTTTAGCAGACTATTCAAAGGTATATTTAGAGCATTATAAAAACGACAAAAGAAATACTTACCTCTTAAAGCTTCGTATGGTATCTACATTAACACGGTATTTGGGTGACTATACCCTGGATAAGATAACTCCATTTATCGTTGAAAAGTACAGGATTGAACGCAAAGAACAGGATAAGGTTAAGGATAGTAGTATCAATATTGATATTGCTATACTGTCACATATTTACACAGTTGCCATAAAAACGGGAATAGTGGATAAAAACCCATGCAAAGAGGTCAAAAGGTTGAGAGTAATACAAGTTAAAGATAGGATATTATCTCAATCGGAAATTGCCTTGTTGCTTGATAAGCTATGTGGCAAAGACCGTCTTATGGTGCTTGTAGGTCTTTTCACAGGAATGCGTTTAGGCGGGGTATTAGGCTTATCCTGGCATGATATAGACTTTGATAAAAGGTTAATAACATCTGCTCATAAGACAGGTAAATTAATATCTATTCCACTATCGGGATACGTTGCAGAGGAATTGTTACGGTATAAAGAAAACACGTCAGGTGAAAAGGTGTTTGAGTCCAGAGAAATAATACCTGATATTGTTGGAAGCTATAGTAAACATTTCCGCAATTTGTTTAAGAGTTTAGGCATCCACGGCTTTACATTCCATAACCTGCGACATACCTTTTCCAGCTTACTACAGTCTAACCTTGGCATCGGTGCTGTAGTTGTCCAGGGTATGACAGGCCATAGCAGCCTAAGTATGTTACAGAAGTATTCACATACCGGTATGGATGCAAAGCAAGATGCTATCCAGGCATTAACAGATCACATTCTGAATACAGGTAAGGAAAAGGTTTTATCAATAGCACAATAAGAAAGGTACGGCAAAAGTACGACATAAGTAACATAGTACATATTTGCATTTCCTTTCTTTGCCAGTATCTATAAGGCTTTCACGGTAGTGGAATGATTTATTTGCAGTTTATGAATTATAAATAGATTTCAGATCATATTACTTCTCTTTTAACGTCTGACATAGAAAAGCCTCCTG
Organism: uncultured candidatus Brocadiaceae bacterium; assembly: GCA_964589115.1. GTDB lineage: Bacteria > Planctomycetota > Brocadiia > Brocadiales > Brocadiaceae > JBDIVL01. The sequence continues at coordinate 2,572 of CAZPUD010000075.1, forward strand.
AATTAAAAGATGTTAAAGGAATGAAGTTGATGGTGATAAAGAAAGACAGAAGTTTTTCAAATTTAAAAAATATAATACGCTTACATAAAAACTCTTATGATAGGGGAGGATGAGAGGGATTAAATAAACAGCTTTATGATCATAGAGATGATGCCAGCGATGACAAAGCCTGACATCCATTTAAGAAGATTTATTTCTTTGTCTATAACTTCAATTTTGAGTTTTATTTCTTTGTCTATAACTTCAATCTTGGTTTTTACAACCTTAATTTCTGCTTTGATATCAACCAGATCAGACTCGATACGGGCAAAGTGCTTTTCATAATCAGCAATAGCGCTGGCAGCGGCTTTGGCCTTTTCGTCAGAAGCCCCGGCTTCTTTCAATGCGTCATATAACTCTACAATCATGGTAGTCATACGGGAATTATAACAGATGTGCCACGATAAACAAGAAAAAATAAACCAACTTACGGATTGGTTGACTCAGAAGATACCACAACTTGCCCTTTACTGTTCACTTATCATATTAAGTATTTCGTGTGCATCATGGTGATCTGGATTCATAGATAAAACCATTTTAATTGCTTCGAGTGCTTTATCAGGTTGTTTGTTACTTAAATATGCAACGCTCAGGTTGTAATAAGCATCCAGATAATGATTGCTATACTTGATAGCCTCCAAACATTCGTGTATTGCCTCCTTATACATTCCTTTTCTTATATAAGTTGCCCCAAGGTTGTTGTGGGCATCAGGATAATCAGGTTTATTTGAAATGGCGTTATGAAATGCAGCAACAGCTTGATCAAGGAGATTTGCCCTGGCGTACAGGACTCCAAGGTTATTATGGGCATAAGGATAATGCGGACTTAACTGCAATACCTTCTGATATTCAGATATGGCCTCTGTCAGCATACCCTTTTTACGGTACGTTACCCCCAGGTTGTTGTGTGCATCAAGATAATTATCATAAAGTGATAATGCGCTCTTGAACTCTTGTATTGCCTCGTCTAATCTGCCGGCATCCCGGTAGATATTCCCTAAATTGTTATGGGCCTTAAAACTATGGGGAGAGGTTTGTGCAGTATGTGTCCATAATATTGTTTGGTCCATCCATATCTTGTTTCTTTTTATTGTCATGATTGAGAAACTTGCTAACACAAGGATCAATAAGATAAGAATAATCCGCTGATTTATCTTTTCAAAAGCATAGGAAGCACAAATCTTATTACCATCGTAGCAAACCAGGAGATTACTTCCTGCAATACAGAATCCTAAAATAGGTATATAGAGATACCTTTCCGCCATGATGTTTTCAATGGGGATGATATTTAATACAGGTAACAGGCTGATGAAAAACCATACTGTGGAAAAAAATAATATTTTTGAGTAAAAAAATAATCGGTAAACAATAACAATGAGAGAAGAGAGGAGAAAAAAAGATAGAATGAAAGAAATATCTGAAAGGGATGAGGAATATGGCATGACGTAATCCGCACTGAGGCTGAAGGGAAAAAAGAAGAGTCTTATGTAAGATGCAAGCACCTTTGACATGGTCAGGAAGTTGGTAATGATGCTGCTGTTTGGATATGATACATTAGATTCAATCGGGTTGTGTAAAAAAATAAATCTCGTCAAAAGATAAAAAATGGTTACGAAAAAATATCCGATATATCCCGGCAGAATTTTTCTATAGTCTTTTTTCTCGCTGAGTATAATATCAGCGCAAAAAATGCATAAAGGCAGGATTATTACCATCTCCTTTGAGAATACTCCGAAAAGATAACATACTGTGGAGGCAAGATAAGGCAAAAATGTATGTCGCCTCTTCGCTTTGGCATAAAAGATAAAGGCTGATATAAAAAAAGTACCTGCCAGCAGGTCCTCACGGTAGCTGATGGCATTGACTGCCTCTGAAAGAGCCGGGTGACACGAGAATATAACAGCACCGATAAAGCTGATTTTTGTATATCTTGAAGACGGAAAAGGGTGCTGACAGGAAGAAAACCACATCAACAAGATAAAGAACAGTATGGAATTAAGGGTGTGCAGTAGTGAGTTGGTAAGATGGAATCCAAAAGGATTCATTTTCCACAATGCATAATCAATAAAATAAGATAGGGTAACAACAGGTCGATAACTTAGTTCTCCCGATAAGGTAAAATAGTTTTTGTTAAAAAGGTCAGGAATATTCTGCAGCGATTTTATAAAATAATTGTTTACTATAGTAAATTCATCATCATACGTGAATTGATTTGATAAGGAATTTACATAAACGAGTTGTGACAAAGCCGCAGTAAGGAAGAAAAAAATAGGGAGGTTCAGACCTTTTACCGTTCGCATACTTAACGTCATGGATTTATAATCTTATCAAGGTCTTTAGAAATAATATTATAAACTTGCTTTAGCGGGATGCCTTTTTCCTCAGCAATCCTCTTGCAATCTTCATATTCCGGTGAGAGACTCTTAATGTCATTATTAAATTTTCCGATTTTTATCCTTATTTTACCAAACCGGCTTTCAACCTCTTTGTGTTCTCTGGTAAGTATTGTACGGGCTATTTTATATTTCCTGATACCAAAAGTGGTTGTTTGATTGAATAAAGTCAACTCAATAAAGGGTAAACTGGCTTCAGAAACAATGGCACTTATAATTACACCGGGGCGTCCTTTTTTCATCTGAATTGGTGTAAAATAAACATCCACTGCCCCTGCCTCAAACAATTTATCCATAGTGTAACCTAATAATTCACCGGATATATTATCAAGGTTTGTTTCAACAATCCACATTTCATCTGATGTTGCATTTGTATTTTTTTCTCCAATAAATATGCGCAGTAAGTTAGGTATGGAAGGGTTATCATAACTGCCGGCACCATAGCCAATTTGCATGATCCTCATTTCGGGAAATGTACGCAGGCCTTCTCCTAATGTAGTTATTATTGCAGCGCCTGTAGGCGTCGTTATTTCATTCTCTACATCAACAGGTTTAAGTACCTGGTCTTTAAGAAGCTCAGCAGTTGCAGGGGCAGGGATTGGAAATATGCCGTGGTCACATTTCGTATATCCGTGTCCCGTAGGGACTGGAGAAAAATAAATTTTCTGAATCCCTAAATGTTTTACGGCAATTACAGAACCTACGATATCAATAATTGAGTCAATTGCACCAACTTCGTGGAAATGTATCTCTTCTATTGAAGTGTTATGGACTTTTGCCTCAACTGCTGCCAGTCTGTGAAAGATTTTAATACCATTATTCTTGATATCATGATTAAGCTTGCTTCTTTCAATAATTCTTTGTATATCGGAGAATGTACGATGTGAACTGTGGCTGTGACTATAGCATTTTTCTGGTATATGACTGTCTTTTGAGAAGATTGATACATGTACCTTTGTTCCCGTTATTCCGGCGCGTTTTACTTTTTCCGCTGTTACTTCATATCCGTCAAGTTGGAGCAGTGCTAGCTGATCCTTTAAAAAGTTAATATCCAGTCCTGCATCTACAAATGCGCCGAGGGTCATGTCTCCGCTAATACCGGAAAAACAATCAAAATAAGCGATCTTCAATAAAGTACTCCGAAAAATTTAAACGGTTAATTTAGAATTCTTATTTTATTCAGTAATTTTAAGGCATTCAAGGAAATTAAATTTTTGTACGATTTCAGTATTATTTTTTATCTTTTCACTAATCATTTGAAATTATAGCGGTATCCGGTATAGAAACAGGTTTTTAGGATGACTCCTGGTAAGTTTTTGTACTTTCTCTCTTGATAAGTATTTCAAAACTACCGTCTTTTCCTTTTTGTCAGGTATCTCTACAAAAATCATATTGCAATGGCTTATTTACATTCAGTTATATCATTTGTATAATAATTTCCTGAAGATATAAGGACTATGACACGTTAAAAACTTTGTATTATGAAGGAAAGGGCATGGATATCGGCATTTTCGGTGGTTCGTTTAATCCGATTCACATAGGTCATTTAATCGCAGCAGAGGAAGTATTTCAGCAACGGTCATTATCAAAGGTAGTTTTTATCCCTACAGGGATTTCTCCTCATAAGGAATCCGGAGATTTGATAGATGCCTCTCACCGGTATCAAATGGTAAAAGATGCGATACATGACAACGAGCATTTTGAGATCTCTGATATTGAAATTAAGCGTTCCGGCAGATCGTATACAGTTGATACAATCAAGGCTTTTAAAGAGATGTATGGAGAACAACATAATCTTTATCTTATTGTTGGGACGGATATGATTAATGAAATATGCACCTGGAAAGATATTGACATCCTCTCACAGATGTGCCGTTTTATTGTTGTAAATCGTTTTCCCGTTTCCATAAATAAAAATATTATGCCGGAATATGCCTCTCGTAATAATAAACTATATATGAATCATTTGCCAGCAAAGGATATAAAAAATATCTTCCTTCAGCCTTCTCAGATACAAGAGGTAAACAGGGGGGGGGAAGTTATTCCAGAGCAACAAATAAGAATCGATGTGCTGGAAGTTGTAATACCATCCATTGGCATATCCTCAACCGAGATAAGGGATAGATTGCATCATGGGCGCAGCATAAGATATTTGGTGCCAAGGTGCGTGGAGGATTATATTAAGAAGAAGAACTTGTATATGAAAACAGCTATTAAATCCCGAAGATAAATCACATATAAATTATTTAACTAAGGACATGAAAATAATGAAGTATATTCAATATGTATTCATAATTTTTTTCTTTTTTTCAATAAATACCGTAAGCTTTGCCCAGGGAAAGATCGTGGATTATTTCCTGAAAAATCCTAATGCCTGGAACGATACGAAAAGGATCATCCATAAGACGCCAACCAGGATTATTATTGAGGATGGGCTAAAGGGATTAGGATTTAATCTTGCTGAATTAACGGAGGGAGATGAGGTTGCTTTGATTTTTATAGAGACCCAAAAGGCCAAAAGGTTGAAAACGAGAGGTTTTTGCAGCATAGAAGATAAATTACTACCGGGTAATAATAGGATCGTATCGGTTATCACCAGAAACACAGGAAGCCGCACACAATTCCACTACAAATTTCTTCTCCAAAGAAATATTAGTAATGTACCGGTTAGTGTTTATAATAATGGTAACGCAGTCCTTGAAAGTAAGTATGACGGGAGTCAACCGGTGAGAGACATCTCTAATTTATCAGGGATCGAACTCTGTGAAATTGAAATCCGTTAAGGTAATATATGAAAAATGAGGGCAGCAGTCCTTATTTACGATAATAAATGTAGTTTATGCCGTGGATGCATGAAATGGATCGAACTCCATGCCATTCAAAAAGACGTATTTACCTTTATTCCATGTCAATCAGAAGAGCGTAAAAAATTATTTCCTCAAATAACAGACAGTGCCTGCCTGCAGTCCCTTCAACTGGTACTTCCAGATAATCAGGTTTTGGCAGGTGATAAGGCATTGCCGGAAATACTCATCCGCTTAAAAGGTTTTCGATGGTTTTCTATTCTGTTTAAAACCCCTGTAATTAAAATGTTCCTTTATGCTGTCTATCGGTGGATTGCCAACAACAGATATATTATATCACAAACGATAAAACCTCTCATTGAAGATGTTTAAGGAGGAAACTATGCAGAAAGAACAATATGTTTGTACCGTATGCGGATATAACATGGTAGGTTATTATCCTGACTTTTGCCCTTTTTGTGGTGCTCAAAAAGAGAAATTTATTACCTCAGAAGAATGCTCATCTAGATTTAATGTTGAAGGTACTTTTGTAAATGAAAAAGTGACACGCTTAAATTCGGTTCCGGCGTTAGGACTCGAACACGCTGCCTACCGTATAGAAACAGGTAGAAATGCATTCTGGATCGATTGTCCTTCATGCTTTGATAAAGACCTTAAGCGGATGGACGTTATAATGTTTACCCATCACCACTTTCTTGGAGCGAGTAATCAATACCGGGACTATTTTCAATCCCGCGTGTTCATCCATACCCTGGATTCTGCTCATAATATCTGTCGCGGCTTTACATTTGATACAACCTTCAAAGAAAACTTTGTTGAATACGGGATTGAGGCCTTTCATATAGGAGGGCATACGCCTGGTTTTACATTATATATTTTTGAAGATATCCTGCTTATTTGTGATTATATATTCCTTCGGGAAGGAGGGATGGGGTTTAATCCTTTCGGCCCGCAGAAAGAGACCAGAGACCGCGCAAAAAGAATTGACGAGGTACTGCAGGGGAAAGAAATAAGTAAGGTATGTGGATACAACTACGTAGTTGATTATGGAGATTGGAAAGAAGGCTTCAACTATTTATTAGATAAAGGCTAAATTAAAAACTTTATACGTGATTTATCTTCAAAGATGAGTCAAGTTTTAAAATAAATTTCTGGAACCACAGATTGCACAGCTTTAGTTGGATGGGTAGATGGGTGAATGAGTGAATGGGTATTTAACTCATTTACTCATATACCCATTTACCCATCTACTGAAATCTGTGGTTCCAATCTCTTTTATTGGTCTAAGTGTTTGCCTCATCAGATATCACCAATACCTGCTGCGCCACCACCAATAGTCGTAATAGTAATGGGGACGATAGAGAGGATAATATATCCTTTCAATAGGCCAGAGGTATATTTCCTTAATACGTATTGTGGGATAATCGTACTGCATTTCTCCTAAGGGTAATGACCTGGTGCCTTCAACCTCTCCTCCGATTGTAACCTCACGTCCTCTCCTGTAGACATATGGATCCAGGTAGAAATCGGCAATTGCCAGAAACCTGCCTTCCGTTTTATCTACATCTTTCGGTCTACCACGGAAACCTGCTGGATGCTGTATTGTCTTTAACAAAGAACCTTCTTTGGTAACTTCTGTCTCAATGATATCCCCGCTTACAATAATTACCTCGCCCTTGTAACGTTCCGGATCTCTAAATATCTCTTCAATAGTAATATCCGGATTAACTTGTTCCCTGACTTGTTTTGATATAACAGGTGCACACCCGGGAAATGCCAATAACAAGAAAAACATGGTTATATGGAAGACAGAGCGCTTGCTGCTTTTTCGCATGGTTTATCCCCTTTTATTGAGAAAATATGTGTATTGCGTCCTTGCTTTATTAATAAAAACGTCCGAAGCCGAAACCAATGTGGAATGAGGGATATGGATAATAGGGATCCCTTTCTATTGACCAAAGATACAATTCCTCAACGTGGATTACAGGATAATTATATTCTGTTTCTCCCAAAGGCATTCGGCGTGTTCCCTCGACTTTTCCTGCAATGGTGACCTTGCGACCTTTTGCATAAATAAACGGGTCTAAATAATGGTCAACAATTGCTAAAAATCTCCCTTCCGATATACTCACATCCTTGGGTTTTCCGCGAAAACCTGCCGGCAGTTGTAATACCTTTACTGAGGTGCTATCTTCCTTATTCTCAATTTCAATAATTTCTCCGCTCAAAATAACCATTTCACCTCTGTACTGTTCAGGATTTCTCAACACCTCTTCCGGTATGATATTAGGATTTACCTGTTCTCTGACTTGTTTTGATATTACCGGCGCACACCCGGCCGATAATAATACAACTATAATCATAAATATTGATTTAGGAAAAATGAAATATCCGGTTTCCTTGAGCATGTTATTCTCCTTGTTGTGTAAAATTATCAATTTCTGTTTCCTGTGTGTTCGAGGTAACCTTTTGAAACTAAAGACTTACTCACAAAAAATGTACCATAAATGAAAAGTAATTTAATTATATTTATTAGAAAAGCGATTAAGAGGTATCAAAAGAATTGAGAATTGTTGAATTATGACATGTTACAGAGTTGTGCCGTCACAAAAGTGTGACATTCCTCATTGTATAACAATTTAGTTTTTGAGAAACGTATTACCTAACCCGAACGAGTTGAAGAGTTCTACGATTGGAATTTACGATTTTAGATTTACGAATTACGATTTTTTTAAATCTCAAATCGCAATTCGTAAATCGTAAATTTTTGCTAAAATTGACAATTCCTTTCATCATGAAGAAATTCTTCCGGTATGATATTTCCTATTCCCAAAATCTTACAAGGGTCCAGGCTTTTTTTTATAGCGGCCATTTCTTCAAGTCCTGGCCGGCCAAACATATCGAGTAGGTATTTTCTTTTAATCTTACCGATACCATGTTCTGCCGAAATGGAACCTCCCCAGTTAATAACCGATTCTGCTATTTTTGAATATAGTTGCCATCCCTTTTGAGCCTCGCCATCATTTTGTGGTAACAGATTAACGTGCAGGTGATTATCTGCAATATGCCCGAAGATACAATACCGAAGACCCGAATCTTTAAGGGTCTGCCGATATAACCGCAGCAGGTCAAAAAAATATCTTTGAGGGACATTAAAATCGGTACCGATCTTCATTTGACCATACTGACGCAGGATTCTGTTGACGAGAACCGGGATTGCATGTCGAAATACACGAAATTCAGTATGTTCCTTAGGGCTACCGGCAAACCAGCTCTGATCGAGCAATGCCCGGTGTTTTCGGGACAGCCGTTGCCATTGTTCCTGAATTCCCTTTTCTGATGAGTTAACCGGCACCTCCTGTTCAAAGAAGATAGCCGATTGGGCTTGCTGAGGGATTTGAGAATAAGAGGAACGCAAAATAATAAGGGATTGAGAATCAAAATACTCTACTGCGCTGGCATCAATTTGACCTTCTATCTTGAAGGCACGATTTTTTAACGATTGTTCTTTTACCTGATCTGCAAATCGCCAGGCATCTTCCTCCTGGTCAAAAAAGATAATACCGCTAAAGAACCCATATGGCTTAGGAATTAAATCCATTTCAATCTCCGTGATTACCCCTAAGGTTCCTTCTGAGCCAATAAAAAGATCCAGTGCACTCATTCCAGGCGCTGTGTAATAACCAGCAGAATGTTTTCCTTCAGGAATTCGGTATTTAGGTAATTTTAAGTTAAAGAGTTTTTGAGAACTGCTTATAAGAATGCGGTCTCCCTTATCTGCTACAAAATCTCCACGTCGTAGTTCCAGGATATCTCCTGTCGTAAGAATAACCCTTAAACGACGTATCCATCTACGGGTAGCCCCGTATTTAAAAGTTCTGGCACCCGAGGCATTTGTTGCAACGCTGGCGCCAAGAAAGGCATTTTGTTCGGTAGGGTCAGGAGGATAAAGGAGTTCCTTTTTTGAGAGCGTTTCCTGAAGCTCTTTATGGGTCAAAGCTGGTCCAGTTATGGCATAACCAGTACCATCATAAGCCCGATGAACCTCCTGCAGCTTACCGAGCTTTTGAGTTGAGAGAATTATTCCTCCAAAGGGTATTCTCCCACCCACCAGACCGGTTCCATTTCCTGCAATCGTTATTGGCGTCCCGGTGAGGCAGGCGTCATTAACAATCTGAACTACGTCTTTTTCATTCTCAGGAAAGACTACAGCTTCTGCATAACCTCCACCCAGATTAGAAGCATCTTTTAGGTAAGGACGTATAATTTCCGGATCGGTACTTCGGATCATATGGATTTTTTGCTCAATTCCCGTCTCTCAATTCGCAATAGTATGGTACTTACTTTTGGAATTCAAGTAAAGAAACAATATATAATATCCGTTTAATGATTATTTTTTTAATTTAGAAAGAGGCTGTAAATTTGGTATAAAAAATGCGATATTTCTTGTAATATCACAAATATTGCTTTTTATAAGGCTTTGGTACATATTTTAACAATAACCATCTGTAGATTGAAATCAACAAAAGTACAGTTACATTAATCAATCACTTTTTAACGATGTAAAAAAGGAGGTAGAGAAACGATGCCTGTTCCTCCGGCTATTCAGCGTATATCCGATACAGTTTGGGAATTACCGGTTTCATATAAGACTGGAATGCGGGTTCCAGCAAGAATTTACGGAACTGAAAAACTGATTCGGGAAATGGACGAAGCTGTCTACGACCAGATCACAAACGTGGCCACATTGCCTGGTATTACGAAATATGCACTTTGTATGCCGGACGGTCATTTTGGTTATGGTTTTCCTATTGGCGGTGTTGCTGCGATGGATATTGAACAAGGGGTAATATCTCCAGGGGGTATAGGTTTTGATATCAATTGCGGTATGCGTTTAATGACAACGAACCTTACGTATAACGATGTGAAACCCCATTTGAAAAAATTAGTGGATAAACTTTATGAGAGAATTCCGGCAGGTGTAGGAAGCACCGGTTTTTTAAAGATATCAAGGAATGAGTTCAGACAAGTAGCTGAACAGGGGGCGCGCTGGTGCGTTAAAAATGGTTTTGGATGGAAAGAAGACATGGAAATGACTGAGGAATCAGGCTGTATCGAGGGTGCCGATTCTTCAAAAATCAGCGAAAAGGCTATTGACCGTGGTCATAACCAAATTGGAACGCTGGGTTCCGGTAATCATTATCTGGAAGTGCAGGTGGTACATCGTGAGAATATTTACGATGAGGGACTTGCACGGTTCTTTGGCATTACCAAGCCTGATCAGGTTGTAGTCATGTTCCACTGCGGCAGCCGGGGGTTCGGTCATCAGGTTGCAACCGACTACCTGCAGGTTTTTCTGAAAGTTATGCAGAGTAAATATGGAATTAAGGTTCTGGATCGAGAGCTTGCCTCTGCCCCTTTCAATTCTCCTGAAGGCAAGGATTATTATGCCGCCATGAAGTGTGCTATTAATATGTCATTTGCAAACCGTCAGGTTATTTTACACCGCATACGTGAGGTATTTGCTGACATCTTCCATCGTTCTCCTCAAGATATGAATATGCACATGGTTTATGATGTCGCTCATAATACAGCGAAATTCGAGCGCCATAGTATTGATGGTCAAATGAAGAATCTCCTTGTGCACAGAAAGGGTGCTACCCGTGCATTTGGGCCGGGTATGGAAGGCCTGCCAGAAAGATATAAGGAGATTGGCCAGCCTGTTATCATCGGAGGCAGTATGGAGACGGGTTCCTATTTGCTTGTAGGTACTCCGAGTGGCAAAGAGACTTTCTTTAGTACGGCCCACGGCAGCGGCAGGACTATGAGTAGAAGCAAGGCAAAAAAACTATGGAGGGGAGAAGCATTGCAACATGAGATGGAAACACACGGGATCTACGTCCGGAGCACCTCATGGTCGGGACTGGCAGAAGAAGCAGGGGGTGCCTACAAAAATATCGATGATGTTATCGAAGCTACTGAACAGGCCGGGATCAGCAAACGTGTGGCACGTTTTATTCCAATTGGTAATGTGAAAGGTTGAAGTGCCTTTTTATCATAATGGGTAACAAATTTTATGCCTTATGAATATCTTGAAGAGATTGCTATTGCAGATACCGCCTTTCGCGCGTGGGGAACTGATTTGGAAGAAACCTTTACTGCCGCCGCCGATGCTACAATGAATGTAATGGTTGAAGAGCTTGATTCTATTCAGCCACGGGAAAGCCGTGATATTAAACTTGAAAATGATACACTGGATATGCTCTTATTCAATTTCCTGCAAGAGTTTATCTATTATAAGGATTCTGAACAGTTAATGTTGCGGGTCAGCCAGGTCCAAATTAAAGGGGAGGATCACAAGTATTCACTAGAGGCAAGGGTAAAAGGGGAGAAAATAGACCCGGGCCGTCATCGTCTCAGGGCTGATGTTAAAGCCGTTACCCTCCATCGCTTCCATCTTGGAAGGACCGGGCAAGGGTGGGAAACGACGGTAATTCTGAATATATAATTAATGTTTCTACTGCATCAAAGCTGACACCTTGGTCTGATCTGGCGCTTCAATAAACACATCCATCTGTTGACCAACAAATACAGGTAGATCACTCTGCTCGATGCTGTAAATAACCTGTAAAACACGTGTATCCACTCTTTCAGTACTGTCGCCGGTAAGTGATTTTTTAGGAATGACATACGGTTCAAACCGTACAAAGTTCAAAGATGTTCTGACCTCCCGGTTGCCGCGAAGAAATGCAACCGCTGATGCCGATGGACGCACCCGCCATGCATCGTTTTCGTCTATATCAGCACGGACATGGAGAGGTTCGACGTTGCCAATAAGTATTAATGGCGTATCGTTAAAATCCGCTGTAGCGAATTCCCCACGATGGATTTTCATTTGAAGTATCTTACCATCAATGGGAGCACGTACAATAATCCTTTCAAGGTTAGTTTTAATTTCCTCCAGCTCTGCCTTTGCTGATGCAACTTCCTCCTTTGCCTGGGCTAATTTTGAAGCGGCAATTTGTACCGCATACCGGTGCCTGTCTAACTCATCGATACTAATAACATGCTTTTCTGCAAGGATTTCAGCTCTTTGAAGCTGATTTTCATCATCGGCGAGAGAAGCTTTCGCTACCTTTACACCAGCTATTGCCACACGGAGTGCCATTTTTTTTGTCTCTTGTTGTGCCTTCAGTTCACGATCGTCCAGTTTAAATAATGGATCGCCCTTCTTAACCTCACTGCCAACAGATACGTATGTTTCGGATACAACACCGCTGACAAGGGTACCAATGGAGATATTTTCAGTATTGGCCTCCACAATACCCGCACCAGCAACAGATGATCGGAAAGGTGGTGCAGCCGGATCAACAACAGGAGGCGTTGGAGGAATGACTTTATTGCCTTTTATAACAGTAAATACTGCGAATATAAGCCCAAAAAATGCAAGGATAGGGAGAAAGTACTTTCTTATCATCATAACCTCCTAGACTGATACTATTTTTTCTCTGATACATAATGGAGAGGACTTGTTATAAGCGTTATACGTCCGTCATCCATTTTAGCAATGCGGTCTGCAAATTCAAAAATACGGGCATCATGAGTAACGACGATTAATACACGATCTGAATCAAGAGCAACTTCACACATAAGTTCCATAACTTTATGCCCGGTTTCGTGATCAAGTGCGCTTGTAGGTTCGTCACAGACGATAAGTTTCGGGCTGTGAACAATCGCGCGTGCAATGGCAATACGCTGCTGCTGACCGCCTGACAACTCTCCTGGCAGGGAATGGGTGCGGTCTCCGAGTCCAACACGACCAAGAATCTCCCGTGCCCGATCCATTGCTTCACGACGTTTTACCCCTTGTATTAAGAGAGGTACAGCAACATTTTCGGTTGCTGAAAGTGCCGGGATCAGATTGAACATCTGGAAAACAA
>CAZPUD010000076.1:0-15446 GCA_964589115.1 uncultured candidatus Brocadiaceae bacterium
GCTTGTCATTGCGAGGGCCTTTTCCGAAGCAATCTCCTGAATATCCCAAAAAAGGGATTGCTTCGGATAAAACCCTCGCAATGACGGATACTATATATTCTAGTGTCAATTACCTTGATGATGCACTAGCGTGGAGTGGCTGCAACCAAGTAAAAAGCGTATCGGTTTGAGGCTTTTCGTCAATTCTATTGCCATCTTGTTTGTCCGTGCTTTTCAGACAGTCCCTTAGTATGTTTTGCATTTCCTTTTATTTCCCCTGAAAACAGTTGTACTAATGGCATAAGATATGCTGTTGTTCGTAACATTAGTCGAAGTTCTCTTCAAAAGAGAGAAATTTAACCGGCATTTTATTTGCTTATAAATTTTGGAGGGCTTTAATAAAATCAAAGTTTTTTAATTCCCGGATTTTTTCAAAAAACTAAATTATTACAAATATTAAAGAACTCATTCACAAATTAAATACATATCAAAGTTGAATAAGGAAATAAAAGAAAGATTGCAAGAAGGTAGCTGGATACTTGATACCCTTATGGAGTATGTTCCGGAGGGTATCTCTATCGCTATCGTTATTGTTGGTGCTGATATACCGGATATCATTATTCATAAGATTAGTAAGTATGGAGCGCAATTACTTGGATATTCACGGGAAACTCTTGAAGGTATTCCTTTTAAAGATATTATAAAAAAATTAAATATCTGTCATGCTGATGGGATTACACCCGCTGCACTTGAAGAAATGCCACTCTATCGTACTATCAAAAAAGGTGAAGTGGTAAAAAATGAGGAATGGGTTGTTTACAAGTCAACCGGAGAAAAGATCCTATTACTCATTGATACTAGTCCAATCAGAGACTGCAGTGGTACAATTATTGGCGGTGTCTCGGTCTGGAGAGATATCACTAAACTAAAACAAATACAGGAGGAAATAAAGGATATCGCTAAATTTCCTGATGAGAATCCACACCCTCTCTTCCGCATTGCACAAGACGGTACTATTCTCTATGCAAATCCATCTGGTACCCCTCTTTTACAGGATTGGAACTGCAAGGTTGGCCAGCCTGTGCCTGATTTCTTATATCAGATAGTTGTTGATGCTTTTCGTACGAAATCAATGAAGGAGGATATTGAAGTTAAATACAAAGATAAAATATTCTCTTTTACCATCGTACCAGTAATTGATATGACTTATATTAATTTATATGGGGTAGATGTTACTAAGCAAAGGATTGCAGAAAAAGAATTGGAAAAATACCGTGAACATCTTGAGGAATTAGTGGAAATACGTACAGCAAAACTAAAAACACTGAATGAACAACTGCAGCATGAAATTATTGAACGCAAAAGAGTGGAGGATGTTTTGCGAGTCAGCGAGAATAGATACCGGTTTCTAATTGATAATATTAATATAAGAATATTCTACAAAGATAAAAATTCTGTATATATAACTTGTAATGAAAATTATGCTAAAGATTTACATATAAAGCCAGAGGAGATTGTAGGAAAAACAGACTATGATTTTTACCCCAGGGAACTTGCTGAAAAATATAGAATGGATGACAGGGAGGTTATAGAATCAGGTCAAAGAAAGGATATAGAAGAGAAGTATTTTAAGGATGGACAAGAACTAATCGTTCATAGCGTTAAAGTTCCTGTAAAAAATGAAAAGGGCGAAAATATTGGTATATTAAGTTCTTTCTTAGATATTACAGAAAAGGTAAATTTGGAAAGGGAGGCTGAAAGGTCCAGACATCTTACATTGATAGGTGAATTAGCAGCCGGTGTGGCCCATGAGATCAATAATCCTATAACAGGTATTATTAATTGTGCCCAGATTTTACTAAACAAAAGTAGTGAAGGGAGCAGAGAAAAGGATCTGGCTGGCAGGATTATTAAGGAAGGGGACCGCATAGCTAACATAGTTAGTAAACTTCTTTCTTTTGCAAGACCTGGCGGAGAAGAAAAAAAGATAACAAGTGTACATGAGATAATATCTGATACACTTATACTTATGGAGAAGCAACTGAAAAAAGATTATGTTATGGTAAAGCTGGATATTTCTGAAAATTTGCCTGAAATATTTGCAAATTCTCAGGAAATTCAACAAGTCTTCATGAATATTATCAGTAATGCACGATATGCTTTAAATCAAAAATATGAAAGAGAACACGAGAATAAAATCCTTGAGATCTTAGGTGAGAAAATAACAATAAATAAACAGTCTTATGTAAAGATTACCTTTTATGATCACGGTATTGGCATACCTGCCCATATAAAAGATAAAATAATGAACCCGTTTTTTACGACAAAGCCTCTTGGTGAAGGAACAGGATTAGGTTTAAGTATCAGCCAGGGTATTATTCACGATCATAATGGTAAGATTACTATTGACAGCGCTGAGGGGGAATATACCAAAATTATAATTATTCTGCCGGTAAAAGACTATCGTGATTCCTCAAAGAGAGACCACAGATTGCACAGATGACAGAGATGAACGAGAGACGATGGACGAGGGACGATGGATGAGGGCGTCTGTCGTCCTTCATCCATCGTCCCTCGTGGTGTTAAAAAATGCACTTTTACGGCAGGTAGCTTAACTTAATGACATTGGGTTGCAACCTGAACCTCCGAGTTTATTTGGAGACTGATTAAAGAAATTCCTGAAGAATAATATTTTGTGAGGTAATACTATGTCAGCAGCGCATCAAGTTCTGCTTTTAAATCTTTTTTTGATTTTACCCCTATCATCTTGTTAATAATATTTCCGTTCTTAAATATCATGATTGTGGGTATTGCAGTGATACCGAATTTAGCAGGTGTGCCGCTGTTTTCTTCAGTATCAAGTTTTCCAATTTTTACCTTCCCTTTATATTCCTTTGCCAGCTCATCTATTATCGGGGCTATTTGCCTGCATGGGCCACACCATGCTGCCCAGAAGTCTACTAATACAGGAATATTTGATTTAGTCACTTCCGTATCGAAATTTGCATCGGTAATTACAACCACATCTTCTGACATAACGAGTCTCCTTTATTAAAAACTTTGTAAGCGGTTTGTCTTCACAAAGAGTCTGGTATTAGAAGAAATTACTGGAACCACAGATTTCACAGATTACACAGATAAAAATCTAAAGTGCGTGGATGGGTATATGGACAGATGAGTAAATAGGTATTTAACTAATCTACTCATTTACCCATCTACCAAAATCTGTGTAATCTGTGAAATCTGTGGTTCCAATTTTTTATTGGTCTGAGATTTCCCTCGCTAGTTTTTTATTTGATAATCTGCACGTACAAAAAGGTTGCAGTGGCACTCTCCGTTACGCTCGATCTCTTCTGCATGGTAAACACAAGGACATATGATCTTTTTGTCTTTTTCCTCATCTCCCATGATTAATCGACAAGGACAGTAGGCATGACCATACTTAATAGTCCGCATTACTAATCCTTTTATAACCCTGTCAACTGTTTTAGTATCCGGGTTTAACTTATAGGGATTGCTGGTCAGAAAGTCATCGATCATTTTACGGATTTTTATCTCTTCTTGTTTTTTTTCGTTTTCCATAGTCCACGATTTAACCGAAACGTTTTGCATGTTTCATGTGCCTGGTACAAATTAAAAACGTACAGGCCGATACTAAACACATGGTTCAATCTACAAGATTGAACCAACCCAAGGCCTAATTTAATAGTTGCGCTAATTATATTTTATATACTCAATCTATTTCAAGGGAAATCGATAGGCTTTTATATTTTATTTTTATCTCATTTTGGTATTTCCAAATTTCCTTGGTGCTTTATTCTTTGTTTACAGTTTTGCCACGCTAGGATATTCTTGCATAGTTATTGTAAATTATCTAAAATATAACCTATTTTAACGTACAGGAATTTCAATCCTGGCTTCCTCTCTAGAAAAATGAAATACAAAATACTAAGCACGAAATACGAAACAAATTCAAATGACCAAATTTCAAAAAAGAGAGACCACAAATTGTACAGATGGCACAGATGACAGAGATGAACGAGAGACGATGGACGAGGGCGTCTGTCGTCCTTCACCCTCGTCTTTCGTCCCTTGTGGTGTTAAAAAATGCCCTTTTACGGCAGGTAGCTTAACTTAATGACATTGGTTTGTAACCTGAACCGTGGTTTTATATGAATGGTGTTGCTGTAGATAATCAACGGCGAAATTGGCAACATAAAATATGGGGTTCAAGTTAAAAACTTGAACCCGCGGAGAATATGGATTACTCCGGCGGGTTCAGGTTTGTAACCTGAACCCATGGTTTTATGTGGGTTGTAGCGTTGCGGGTAATTAATGGCGAAATTGGCAAATTTTGGATATGGAAAAATTATAGTGATCAAGATCAAACCTATAACTTCAAAAATTAAGGCAGTTGTCGAGATTCCTGGATCAAAAAGTTATACGAATCGTGCGCTTATTACAGCAGCCTTAGCTGATGGGGAATCAACGATAAGTAACGCCCTTTTCAGTGACGATACTGAGTACATGGCATCAGGATTAAACATTTTAGGTATAGCTACAAAACAGGAACGAAATGCTGGTAGGTTTATCGTCCATGGTAAAGGCGGAATTATTCCTGTAAAGCAGGCAAATTTATTTATTGGAAATGCAGGAACAGCCATGAGATTTCTTACAGCTATGCTAACTCTCGGTCATGGTATTTATGAAGTCGATGGTGTCGCGCGTATGAGGCAAAGACCAATACAGGATTTACTTGATGGTTTAAGTCAGCTTGGGGCGGATGTTGTATCTAAGTACAATAATGGCTGTCCTCCGGTAATTATTCGTGGTAAGGGCCTGCGCGGCGGCACGGCTGTTGTAAAGGGGGATTTAAGCAGTCAGTATTTTAGCGCCATATTGATGGCGGCACCTTATGCAGAAAAGGATGTATTCATTGAAGTGAAAGGCAGTCTGGTCTCAAAACGTTACGTAGATATGACAATTGCATTAATGCATCGGTTCGGCGTGAGGGTAGAGAATAATGATTATAGAACGTTTTTTGTAAAATCCGGACAATGTTATAAAGCGATTGATTATGAGGTTGAGGGGGATGCATCGGCTGCCTCATATTTTTTTGCCGCTGCGGCTATTACAGGTGGAAGTGTTAGAGTAAGGGGTATTGGACCTAATTCCCTGCAGGGAGATATACATTTTGTAGACGTTTTGAAAAGCATGGGCTGTAAGGTTGTTACGGGGGACGATTGGATTGAAGTCCAAGGAAATACTCTCCATGGAATAGATGTAGATATGGGAGATATGCCCGATGTAGCTCAGACTTTGGCTGCCGTAGCGGTATTTGCAGATGGTAAAACACGGGTACGGAATGTAAAGAATATGCGTATAAAGGAAACCGACCGGATTGCGGCGGTGGTAAATGAATTACGCAGGATGGGGATTTCCGCACGTGAATATGAAGATGGTTTTGAGATCGAACCATCCACACCCCAACCTGCAGAAATAGAAACTTATGATGACCATCGTATGGCTATGAGCTTCGCGTTAATTGGACTAAGCGCGCCGGGAATAGTAATAAAGCATCCGGAATGCGTATCCAAGACATTTCCTGATTATTTCAAAAAACTGGAGGCGTTAGTATCCGGCTAGATGCTGAGTTTATTGTGTTTGTTTTAACAACGCAGAACACGATAACTTGATCGTATAGGAATTTCAATGTTTCAGAGTTGGTTCAATCGTCCACGATTGAACCGAAACGTTTAGCATGTTTCACAAGCCTGGAATAAACCAAAACGTACAGGCCTATGCTAAACGAATGGTTCAATCCACAAGATTGAACCAACCATAAGGGTGGGTTAAAAGAAATGCCGTTGGGTTTTGCCTTTTAAAACCTAACCTAATTTAATAACCTAATAATCCGATATATGGATTAAGCTATTTATGATTTACCAAAATATTGATGAAAAATATATGGCGATTGCCCTTGAGCTTGCTGAAAAGGGGCGTGGGAAGGTAGAACCAAACCCTATGGTAGGTGCTGTGCTTGTTAAAAATGGTAATATTCTGGGCAGGGGATACCATCAGGCCTTTGGAGAAGCACATGCAGAAGTACATGCAATCAATGAAGCCGGGGTAAATTGTAAAGGGGCGACGCTTTATGTTTCTATGGAACCTTGTGCTCACTATGGCAAGACGGCACCATGTGCCGATGCTATCATTAGGGCAGGTATCAAGAGGGTAGTAGTACCGGTAATTGATCCTAATCCCATTACCTCCGGTAAGGGGATTCAAAAATTGAAAGAGGCAGG
The DNA here is from genome assembly GCA_964589115.1 of uncultured candidatus Brocadiaceae bacterium. Taxonomy (GTDB): domain Bacteria; phylum Planctomycetota; class Brocadiia; order Brocadiales; family Brocadiaceae; genus JBDIVL01. Next base: position 6,285 of record CAZPUD010000076.1, read on the forward strand.
AGTAGAGATTGATATAGGTGTCATGGATGTACAGGCAAAAAAACTGAACGCCTCTTTTTTCAAATTGATGCAGGAAGGTCTGCCATATGTAATTTTAAAATGGGCAATGTCGCTGGACGGCAAGATTGCTACATATACAGGAGATTCGAAATGGATTACTTCAGAAGAATCGAGGAAATATGTTCATCATATACGGGGACAGATGGATGGTATTATGGTTGGGATCAATACTGTGCTGCGGGATGATCCATTACTAACATGCCGCATTGAGGGTGGACGGAATCCAAAGAGAATTGTTGTAGATAGTAATGCAGTGTTACCATTAGATTCCCGTCTTTTGAAAACAATCCATGAAGGTGAAATAATTGTAACGGTAAATAAAAATGCACAGCATGAGCGCATTGAGAAACTTGAACAATTGGGGTGTGAGATTATTCAAACGAGAGATAATAATAGCCGTGTGGATCTGCGTGAGCTCTTCCATCGCCTTGGTGAGAAGAAATTGACCAATATTCTGGTAGAAGGAGGGGGCGGAGTTATTACTTCACTTATTGAAGAATGTCTTGCTGATAAGGTTATGGTCTTTATTGCCCCCGTTATTATTGGTGGTGAAGGTGCAAAATCTCCCGTACTTGGTAAGGGTGTTGATAAAGTATGTGAGGCTGTTGAAATTAACGATGTTATTGTAAAAAGGTTCTCAAATGATACCTTTATTGAAGGAATCCTGAAGTATCGGGGGAAAGATATAATCCGGATATAGAACTAGCAATTATCAATTTCACTGTCCTCGTCGTCTAATGCCCTTTCAATTTCACATTCAATTTCTCTCCTTGGATCGAGTATTAATTTTTTGTATCTCTCTTTAATTAGTGCTAATCGCTCAATCTTCCTTCGTTGATTATCAAGTGAACAATTTACCTCTGAAATCATTTAATACATCTCCATATAAATAAGTTCTCAAATGAATGGTTACAACCGGTAAATAAACTTGTGCTTATAAAAATTCGATAAAATTATATATTTAGTTATACTAATGTCAAGCTTAAATTGATGTAACAATAGATTTTTATGTAACGGTTATGTATATATAGCTGAATTGTATAGGAATTTTCATTTTATTTAAGCGGATTTTCGGGGAGATGCTGTTATAAGGTTAATGGTAATAATATGATATAACAGTGTTTCTTTATGTTCAATTGTCTTTTGTCCCAAAGGTACATCATAATTATAGCCGTTAGAGTTGTTTTCTAATCTCCAGGGGAAGGCATGATTATAGTTGTTAGAATTGTTTTCCAATCCCGAAGGGATGTCATAATTATGGCAAAAGGCCTGAGAAAGATTCTAAACCCCGAAGGGGTGACATTGGAGTTTGGATTTTGGATTGTGGAATGCCGATAGTAAAAATCCAAAATCCAAATTCGGGACTGTTTATAATAACTTTGATATAGCAACGGCAATGCTGGTACATCCAACAACTATAGCGAAGATTTTCAAAAGTAGATCAGTTTGGCCTGCTTTGATATGGAGACCAATACTATCTGTAACTTTAAGAATATTGTCAATTTTCTTTTCAATAATATCGGTTTTTGTCTCAAGTTTATCCATTTTAGTCTCAATTTTATCCATTCTAGTTTCAAGCAGTATCATTTTACTGTCAAGCTTGTTAAATTGATCTTTTAGGACGTACTGTCCATCTATGTGAGATTGTTCAAGGGTTTCGGCAAGGATTTCAGCTTGTTCGTGAGTAAATCCTAATTACCCAAACTTAGGAAGACATTAGAGAGCATCTAGACTGTTAATGGTGCTTACGGGACTTGCGTTCTTGGTAATACAAAATCCCCCACCCAATTAAAACGATTATACCAACAACCAGAAAAGTAAATGTGAGGTTATCCATGTTCGTTTTCCTTTCTGTTAAGCCAGTAAGCTAGTAGGTAACATATGAGACCCAAAAGTATTCCAGTAACAAGAGACCATTTATTAAATTCCTTACCTGGAATAAGACTTGCGATGACAACACCAGTAAATGTTATTTCTACAAACTTATACAGTAACTTTGCCGTATTTTCACGTTGCTGTTTATTCATAGAATTGTCTATATTCTACCACAAAAATAAAATTGAACAATAGTGTTATAATTTTATTCCCAAAACATCTGCTGTTTTTTCAACTATGGCATCTGGATTGAAGGGTTTCGTCATATATATATCAGCACCGGCATCCGTTCCCTTCCTTTTATCAAACTCCTGTCCCTTTGCTGTAAGCATGATAATGTAAATATCTTCAAGTTTTAACTCATTCTTTACAATGTTACACACATCATATCCATTTATTCCTGGCATCATTACATCGAGGTAAACGATATCTGGTTTTTCTTTTTTAATAATTTCTAACGCCTCTCTTCCATTATTTGAAATAAGTATCTCCACTCCTTTATCCTCAAAATCCTCAAGGGTCTGTTCTAAGAGAAGTCTTATGTGCGGTTCATCATCTACAATCAATACCTTCGGCATATCTCTCCTCCATTTAATATAAAACTTCAAAAATTTCTACAAGCCTCTTTTTTCCCTTTACGACTGTACCACCCAGTTCCCTGAATTCAAATATCCTTTTAGTAAATTCATAGGTACTTCGGTCTACAAGTATTTGTCCGCCTTTTGCAATAGATTGCAATCTTTCTGCGATGTTTACTTCATCTCCTATCGCTGTATAGTCCATATGTTGTGGAGAGCCTATGTTCCCTACCACTACTTCTCCCGTACTAATCCCGATCCCGGTGTGAAAATTATCCCTTATCCAGTTAATTTTTATCTTTTTTATGCGTTTTTGCATGCTGATTGCAGTCCTGACGGCATGCTCTTCATTTTTATCGTAATTTGCTGGTGCACCAAATAAGGCAACAATCATATCTCCAACAAATTTATTTACTGTTCCATTGTAGCTGAAGATAATTTCAACCATGTGTGCAAAATATTCATTAAGATACATAACCGTTTCCTCAGGTATAAGTTTTTCACATATTGAAGAAAAGTTTCTAATATCAGAGAATAGAATTGAAACTTTTTTCCTTGCAGGATTAAGGGCGATGCCTTCTTTTGTATCCATAATAGTTTTTACAATTTGCGGGGCAATGTATCGTTTCAGATGAGTCTTGATACGGTCTTCTTTTAGTTTATTTTCGTGAAGAATCGCATTTTCTATAGCAGATGCTGCCTGGGACGCAAGTATGCTGATAAGTTTCAGATCATCAGATTTATAAGGCATTAATAGTGTATTGCTTATATTAAGTATACCAATGACCTTATCTTTCACTTTAAGAGGTGCACAAATTAGAGAACCAATTTTATTGTTTCCATTTATGAACCGTGGATCTGACATTACATCATTTACTATTTCCGCCTTTCCCGTAACGAATACACTGCCAGCTATTCCCTCGCCTGGTTTTAAGATGGTTTTTGGGGTATACTCCATACCATAGGCGGAGATTATTTCAAACCTGTTTTCCTTGAGTAACATAACCGATGCATTAGTAGCCTGTACTAACCTTGTTGCTTCATGGATAACCAGTCTCGCAACATCATTTAGTTCAAGGCATACAGATATTCTGTCGGCGATATCATACAGGAGGGATAATTCCCTGTATTTATCTAATGTATCTTCTACAAGCATTTTCTTTTCAGACTCGTTATCCGCTAAATAAGCAAGAAGTGTGGCCAGAGAAGATGCACCTTTACCTCCGGTTACCCAGCCAATGGCTTCACCTGCAACCTTAATTGGATAGTTTTTGTCTGAAATTATATTTTTAGTATCCTCGCATATAAGATATTCACCATTGAAACTCATTATTGGTTTTCCATCGGTGTCTTTGATGACTAAAGGAGTGTCTGTTTCGCTTATCAGGTTACTGATAATAAAAGCTGTGTCCTTCTTTGAGATAAGTTTTCTTAGATTTACTTGTACCATTTTATTATTAACTGTTTTTGCTGCATCTATGAATTGGGATTGTGAATGAGAAGTTGCTTCCCTTGCCCAAATTACTTTCCACCCATATCCTTCCTCCGTGGTATGCTATAATCTGTTTGCAAATAGGGAGTCCGAGTCCTGTACCTCTTGGTTTATCAGTAAGCGTATCACCTACCTGTTTAAATTTTTTAAAAACCTTCTCCTGATCGGTTTTGGCTATACCTATACCGGTATCTGTTATGCTTACCATTATCCCGTTATCTATCTTTTGCGCTTTGCATGTGATTGAGCCATTTTCTGTAAACTTTACAGCATTTGAAATCAGGTTAATTAATACCTGTATTAGTCTATTCTTATCACCAATAATCTCAGGCAACTTCTTATCTATGTCTTTTATCATTTTTAATCCCTTCTGCATGAAAAGTGTCGATGTAGCATTTATTGCCTGCTCGATAATTCCGGTTACTGAAACAGATTCCATCTTCCATTCAATTTTGCCGGCTTCTATTTTTGCCAGATCAAGGACGTCGTTTATTAAGTTTGTAAGTCTTTCTCCTTCTGAAATGATAATATCAATATTATTTTTTACCTGTTCTACTGCTTTAATCGTTTTACTATTCCCGGTTGCGATGTGAGGGAATATCATTTCTTCACATCTTTTCTTGATAATTTTTGTAAATCCAAGCACGGATGTGAGAGGTGTCCGTAATTCGTGTGATACCATAGATAAGAAGTCTGATTTTGCCTTATCCAGTTCCTGAAGTTTTTCATTAGCATTCCGTAATTCCTGAGTCCTCTCTTCTACCTTTTGTTCAAGGGTTCGACTGTAGTCTTCCAATTTCTCATAAGATAGTTTCAGGTTTTTTGCCATTTCCATAAAAGAATCGGCAAGGATACCGACTTCGTCTTTTGAATTAATCTTAAAATCCGATGTGGCAGCAAAATTACCCCGGGCGAGTATCCTGGCTGATTCTGTTAAACGAATAAGCGGTTTGGATAATCTGGTTGATATGATAAAAACTATTGCAACACCTATTGCAGTAAATATGGCTGACGTAATGATTGACCTGATAATGATGCTTTTGATTTTTTTACGGATTTCACTTCTTGAACTGACAATCTCCCTGTTTAAAATGTCCAGTGAAAATCCGAACCGCAGTACTCCCCATTGTCCTGTACCAATGTTGATCGGTACAATCATTTCCATAAATGATTTGCCATCCTTTTCATATTCATGAATAACAGATTTGGTTTGGTTTGCTGCGAAAATATCTTCCTCAGAGGTGAGTTTCTCCTGCTGAAGTTGTGGTTGCAGGGTATGAGTATAGGCCGTATTTGATAAATCCATCAGGATAATATAGCTCAGTTCCTCATACTCTTTATCGGTCTTTTTCAGTATTTCAGTAACACTGGAAAAATTAAAGGATGCAATACCGTTTTCTGTCTGGCGGGCAAGGTTATCTGAAAGAATCTTTCCCTGATCTATAAGATTTTTTTTCATCAAATCGACGCGGCGGTCAAGTTCCTTTTCCAGAATATTTTTTTGAGTGAAGATCTGTATAAAAGTAAACGCCAGCAGAAGGCCAGCGATTAAGCCTATCATTATGGTGAGCAATTTCCAGCGAATACCTCTTTTTATTTGAATTTGTTTTTTCATTATTCAATAATCTGGTTTACCGAGTCCAGTGCCTCTTCATTCAGCTTTAACTTGTATTTCTCCACTTTGCTTAAATTGAGTATGATATAAGAACCTGCCGGAGACTGAACTTTTTCAATACCCTTCTGGTTGTGAAGCAAGTCGGCTGCAATTCCGGCGGCCTGCACTCCAATGGTGGGTACATCTGCGGAAATAATCAGGGTTGCTCCAAAATCTGCAAAGGCTTCGCTATAGGCAAAGACGGGCTTTCTTACTTTATCGCACTGTTTAAATATTTTTCCCACTAATTCCATGTTAGATATTACTATTGGATCCGGTGTTAACCAGAGTACATCTACCTTCTGCAAGAGTTCCTTTAAAGCTGATTCGACTTCATCCTGTTTATTGATGGATTTTTTCATAACATTAATGCCGACGTCTTTTGCGCTTTTAACAGCAATATCTATCCATTCCTTATTGTAATTTTTACTGTAAAGAATACCGATTTTGTGAATATAAGGAAAGAAATAGCGATACATGGTTAACTGCATGCCGGGGAGAAGTTCCGTAGAGATACCATAGGTATTTTTGCCCATAGGCAAGCGACGCCAGTTTATCACCGAGGAAAATACCAGATTTTTGTTTTCCGCAAATTTGTATGCCAGAAGATATGCCCTGGTACCAATACAATAAATGATATCTGGATTTATATCATGGATTGTGCCTTCGATTTTTTCTTCGTCGATCCATTTGTTTCCCAGGTTTATTTCATCTTTTATTTCGTCCAATTTAGATTTAAATCCTATATGTGCCAAAGAATAATTAGCAATAGACGTATCAGAGTTAAGGATCAGGATTCTTTTGCCGGTTTCTGATGAGAGCACTATTGGGGCAAATGTCAGGAAAAAGGATAGAATAAAAACTGTTCCACCGGGAAAAAACATTCCACGGTAAAAAGATCTGTTTTTTGGAAATATTTTTATAATACTTTTGAAAAATTCTTTCATCATTTCTCCAGACTTTTCATTTCTGATTCATCCAATTCTTTCCAATTATCGAGGCCAAGCATGTTTAGTTTGCTTTTACCTTCTGTTACTGTTCCCATTTCTTTCATGATCCTCAATAATTTCTTATGATTGTCGTTAGACGGCCTGGGAACTGCTGCGATTGGAAGTAATATCTCTTCACTTATCGCTAACTGCCTTAGCATCTCGTGTTGCTTTTGATTAATCATTGCCAGCTTTTCCAGGCTGCTATCTGTAGTAAGTGCTCCTGCTGCTACTCCAAACCCTACGGACATTAAGGCATCAATATCCTTCGGTACCGTCAGGATTTTTATGGAGTTTATAATATCCTTTTCTCCCAGCATTTTTTTGAGGATATTTTTTGTATAATCTTCACTGCTGGAAGATGCAACAGTAGCGCCCCTTAATAAATTGAGATTGTTAATGATCTTTTTTACCGATAGGACCCTTTTGCAGGTTGATTTATTTTTAGAGACAGCCACAAGGGCGGGTTCCATAGGTACTGTCTCTTTTAGCCTCTTATAGTGCCAGCTTGAAACAAGGAAAATACCATCCTTTTTCTCAGATATAACCTTATCGAAAGTATCCCGTTCACTGAAAGGCTGTAACTGGTACTCACCAAAAGAAGAAAGGTAAGTATCGAACTCCTTTTTTAGCGAGGCAAAGTTATTAATATTAGTTTCCGGGTTATAGAAATAGATAGTATATTTGTGATCTGCAATTGTTTTGTGGGGGGATAAGAACCAAAAGGAGGCAAGCAGGGAAATCGTTATCAGGATGTTTTTCCAGAGATGTTTATTCCAGGAATGGAAAAATACAAAATTACCTTTAGACATATTATCAAATTCCATAAATTATGTCTTTCTTCGTGTACTTCGTGCCCTTCGTGGTTTAATCTTTTTTTGTTGTGGTTTCAATCTCTTTTGCTGGTCTGAAGGTATGCCTCTTCTATCAGATAATCAAAGTATGTACCAAAGTATCATTAGAGAAGAGTAGTATTACAAATAATATGACAGAGGCCTATAAATGTTTATTTAACAAGGTTATACACCGTCTCTTAAATTTGATTATAATTTTATTCTTATTCGAAATATTATTTATTGTGACAAAAATGTTCCAAGGGTATTCTGTTTTGAGACAATTTTGTCTCATAATCATATATGTATTTTATGAAGCACAACAGTAAAGATAAATCGTGTAGAAACTATTAATATTTGCTTTTTGAATTGATTTTGATATAGTAACGCTCAAAACCGCACGGTTGGTTCATTCGTCCGCTACGTCACCAAATTACAGGACGGGAGCTTAATTGATGAGAAATCTTTACTTCTCCTTCTTGCTCTTGAATATTTTATTTACAAGTTCTCTGTACCTTGCTCCATTAAGAGTTTTTGCCAAAGGTACTCAAACCACGCATCTTGCTGATTCTTTTTCTCCAGATGTTGAAGAGGACATATCCAATGCTGATGCATTTCTTGAAAAAGAATTTTTTCAGGTGTCAATTCAATCAGAGATTAAATGGCTGCAGGCAGAAGCAGAACCAGAGGTATCCATAGCTACCAGGCATGGAATCCAGATCAGCAAGGCACCCGGTATCGTTACTGTAATTACAGCAGAAGAGATTAAGAACTTAGGATACCGCACTTTTGCGGAAATCCTGAGGACTGTACCCGGCTTTGAGATTTTAAAGGACGAGAAGAGAGGATTGGTATTTCCCTCTGTACGCGGCCTGAGAGGTGGGAATAGAGTAAGGGTAATGCTCAATGGGCACTTTGTAAATGATCCTTTAGGAGGCGATGCCTTTTTTCAATTTGATGACTTTCCTGTAGAAAATATAAAAAAGATAGAAATTATTCGTGGGCCGGGTTCGGCAGTGTACGGTGAAAATGCATTTTTGGCTGTCATTAATATTATAACATTTGATGCAGTTGATATTGAAGGTGTAAAAGTAATCGGTGGTTATGGGAGCTTCGATACGAAAGAGGGGAATGCCGTATTCGGAAAAACGTATGGGAATATCGGGATCTATGGTATGGCACGGTGGAGAGAAACTAACGGTTCTGATGGCACTGTCGAAAGCGATATTCTTACAGGGATTGACCGAAACCTTTCTCCCTTGGGTTTCCCTGCAGCATCACAGGCGCCGGGAAGCGTTCAGGACTGGAGACGTGAATATGATTTGAATCTGAAAGTTACTTATAAGGACTTCTACGTTGAAGGGTTGTATATAAATAAAAATCAGGGCCCCTTTATAGGCCCACAGTTTGCCTTAACTGATGAAACTGATTATGAAAATAACTACGTCTTTGTTGAAACAGGGTATAAAAAAACCTTGGATGAAAAATTTACGATAAGGCCAAGGCTTTATTATGACCAGTTTGATGGAGATTTCTATGTTGAGTCATTACCTGAGGGGGCGACAATACCTCTGGATACGGATGGAGACGGAACATATGATATAATCAATACCTACCCCGATGGTTTCATTGGTAATGGTAAGGTAATTCAAAAAATTATTGGAACAGAAATACCATTTGA
>CAZPUD010000077.1:0-15426 GCA_964589115.1 uncultured candidatus Brocadiaceae bacterium
GTACAGGCCTATGCTAAACGCATGGTTCAATCTGCAAGATTGAACCAACCTTAGTTGCTACCAAAGGTAGTCTAATTTGAGGTAAACGTAACTTATTACCCAATTACTCTAAGAGAACTTGCCTGTGGCCCCTTTTCACCCATCTCCTCAGAAAAACGTACTTCCATCCCAACCTTCAGTTTATCAAAGTCATGATTTAATACGCTGTGTGCATGAAAATAGATCTCCCGGCCATCGTATGTTGCCAGGAATCCATAACCCCTGTCCGGAAATAAAGTACTTATCCTTGCATGGGGTAAACCCTCATGATGTTTTACATCCCTGCGCTGTAGCTGTGCAAAGTCTTCCAACTCGCGCCGTGCCGCATCAAAGGCGTCCCTTATTGCTAAATAAAGGTCGGTATTAGGCTCCCGCCTTACTACCAACTCCTTGCCTGGCACCGTCATATCAACGTGTACATTGTATAATGACCTTTTAGGAATTGCATCTACTGTGACCCTGCAGCTTGTAAGTTTCTCATAAAATTTATCTAATTTCTCGGCGTGTTCACGAATATTTGTCTTGATTGCTTCAGTAAGGTCTATGTTTCGTGCTGTAATTTGTAATGGAAGTATCATTTATTTTCCTCCACAAAGATTGGGTACCTTATCAATTTACTAACAGAAACATTGTAGCAATCATTTAAAGTTATGTCAATGCAATGAAATGGTTCATTATATACGGGAGATAAATTAACTCTTTTCGATATTGTTATAATGTGTATAATAGAAAACAAAATATCTAAAAGGAAAAGTTTACTATTTCTGCTCGGAGTATTGTAAAAAAGCTTTTAAGAAAGATCCGACACCTTATTTGTTAACGGAAGTACAAATAGCGTGTGAAAAATAGAAAATGACCGAAACAGCCTGGCATACGATACCCATTGATGGGGTAATAAGAGATCTTGATACCAACGTAGACAAAGGCCTTAGTAACGCTGAGGTTAAAAACAGACTCAAGAAATACGGATACAATCAGTTGGAGGAGAAAGAGGGTATATCCCCTCTGCTGATATTTTTCGGGCAATTTAATAACTTTATAGTATGGATATTACTCGCAGCCGCTCTTGTTTCCGGGATTTTGGAAGAAGTCGTTGATGCAGTAGCTATCATCGCTATCGTTATCATCAACGCTATTATCGGTTTTGTCCAGGAGTATCGTGCAGAAAAATCCATCGCGGCCTTAAAAAAAATGTCAGCGCCCTTTTCAAAGGTAATACGTGATGGTGAAATACACTCAATTCCATCGAAGGATATTGTGCCGGGAGACATTGTCCTCCTGGAAGCCGGCGACAATATCCCCGCCGACGGCAGGCTCCATTCATCATACAATTTAATGACTCAGGAAGCTTCACTTACCGGAGAATCAACACCGGTAGATAAATCAACTGAGATTATCATAAATCCCCTCTTGCCGATCGGAGACAGGAAAAACATGGTGTTTATGGGCACTTCAGTGACAAATGGCAAATGCACCTGTATCGTTGTTGCAACAGGAATGCATACTGAACTAGGGAAGATTGCGAGTCTGCTTCAAGAGGCAGGGAAAGAAGTAACACCGCTACAACTGAAACTCCAGGCATTTGGGAAAAAATTAGTTTATTTGTGCTTGGGGATTGTAGCCGTTGTCTTTTTTCTCGAGATATGGAGAAACGGTATCCAAAGGGATCCACTCTTTGAGGCATTCCTGATATCGGTTAGTCTTGCAGTTGCCGCAATTCCAGAAGGGTTACCGGCTGTAGTTACTATAGCCCTGGCACTGGGCGTGCAGCGCATGGTAAAACGTCATGTCCTCATTAGAAAATTACCGGCCGTAGAAACTTTAGGTTGTACCAACGTCATCTGTACGGATAAAACCGGTACCCTTACTCAAAACGAAATGACCGTCAAAAAGATATTTGCAAATGGCAGAACTTTTGACGTTTCCGGAATCGGCTACACCCCGAAGGGGGATTTTTCATATAATGGTGCATCTCCTTCAGAAACCGACTATCAGGCACTTAAAAAAACACTCGAAGTTAGTGTATTATGCAATAATGCCCACCTGAAGAAAGAAGATAATACGTGGAAAATCATTGGAGACCCCACTGAAGGTGCCCTTATCAGTGCTGCAGCAAAGGCAGATGTACACAAGGAAACGTTAGAAAAAAAATTCTCCCTTGTTTCAGAAATACCTTTTGATTCTGAACGAAAAAAGATGTCAACCATAAGGAGTATGCCCTCCCAGTTAATGGTTCTTGAAAAAGGAGCACCAGACGTCATCCTGGGAGATTGCACAAAAATTTTCATAAATGGAGAAATAAAGGACTTAACGGCAGATGACGTTCAGGCTATATCGGATGAGAATAATAAGATGGCTGGTGCAGCACTCCGTGTACTTGGTGTAGCATTCAGGCCACTTGATTTTAAGCCTGAAAAATTAACCCCTGATATTGTAGAAAAGGACTTAATCTTCGCCGGATTGCTAGCAATGATTGACCCTCCAAGACCCGAAGTAAAAGATGCTGTTGCTACATGCCATGAGGCACATATAACAACAGTTATGATTACGGGTGACCATAAAAACACTGCCAGTGCAATCGGAAAAGAACTGGGTCTTCTTAAAAATAATTTAAGAACTATTGATGGAATGGAACTCGATGCCATTTCTGATGATGCTTTAGAGAAAGAAATATCAAAGATAGCCATATATGCACGGGTTTCCGCTGAACACAAAATACGGATTGTAAAGGCATGGAAAAAGCGGGATGCAGTTGTCGCCATGACAGGAGACGGGGTAAATGACGCCCCTGCTGTAAAAGAGGCAAATATTGGTATATCTATGGGCATTACCGGTACTGACGTTACAAAAGAGGCGTCCGATATTATCGTAACAGATGATAATTTTGCGTCTATTGTATCAGGTGTCGAAGAAGGAAGGGGTATATATGATAACATAAGAAAATCCATTCATTACCTTCTTTCATGCAACGCAGGAGAAATTCTAACGATGCTCTTCGCTTCGCTCATCAACCTTCCACTGCCGTTATACCCTATACAAATATTATGGATCAATATTGCAACCGATGGGCTACCGGCACTGGCGCTTGGCGTAGATACCGTAGACCCCAATATTATGAAAAGGCCTGCCAGGAGGTCCACAGAACAGATTATAGACAGAAGCCTTGGCAAGCTAATCCTGCTTCAAGGTTTTCTCATTTCGATCAGCACTCTCCTGGCGTATCTGTTTATCCTGTATTATACCAGCAGCATAGAGCACGGATACCTCTATTACTGGTTTCTAAACGAATTAATCCCATGCTGCCTGGGAGGAACGTTAAGCGGCGATCTTGATCGTGCGAGGACAGTTGCCTTCAGCGTTATGGTAATTTCCCAATTATTTCATTCCTTTAATTGTAGAAATGCAAGGCGCTCATTATTTGAGATTGGTGTCTTTACCAACAAAAAACTCCTTCTGGCTGCCGGCCTTTCATTAATTATGCAGACAGCTATTATCTATATCCCATATGCCGAAGGTATTTTTAAAATTATTCCGTTAGGCTTGCAGGACTGGATTGCTATTTTTGGCTTTTCTTCCCTTACATTTTTCATTATGGAAATAATAAAATGCTTTATGATGAAAGCCGAAGTATCCATAAGCGCCGCGGCCGTTGAAGTATCAGAAATGGCTGTATATGAAGTAAGGAATATATACAATACAATAAAAAAACCCATTCATTACCTTTTATCGTGTAACTTTGGCAAGATTTTAGCGACACTCTTTGCTTTCATTTTTCAGTTCCCTATACCACTGTTTCCCGTACAAATATTATTGACAAGTATTGTAGCAGATATATTTCCTTCGCTGGGTTTAAGCTCAGATCCGGAAAAATTCAAACCCAGGATAATAGAAAAACCAGCAAAACGATTCCTCGACAGGAATCTTCTCATATTGATTCCTTTGCAGGGTTTTTTTATAGCACTCAGCACCTTTCTGGCTTATTTATTCATTTTATATGGTAACATTGAGATATTCTCTACCCTTTATACAAATTGGTTTACAGATAAAGTAATACCATATGAACCATATGGTAACGTTGCACATGCAAGGACCATCGCCTTCAGTGTTATGGTTCTTGCACAATTATTTCATTCGTTTAACTGTAGAAATACCTGGGTATCATTATTTAAAATTGGTATTTTTGCTAATAAAAGGCTTTTACTGGCAAATGGACTCTCACTTGCTATATATGTATCCGTTATCACCATCCCTTACACTCAGGGTATATTTAAAGTAATCCCCTTAGGATTACAGGATTGGGTCACAACATTAGGGTTTTCCTCTTTTCCATTCATCGCTATGGAAATAATAAAATTTGTTGTAAGGAAGAACTAAACCACAGGAGATAAATATGATAAAATTAGGATTTATTCAATTACTATGTTTAACTTTATTATCCTCATATGTTCCTGATATATATGCAGGGTTACAAACGTCACCCGCTATTAGTGAACAGACCCAAGTATGTATATTATGCCATAGAAACTACACACCTGGAATAGTAGAGGATTGGCAAAGAAGCCGGCACTCAAAAATAACTCCTGAAATGGCTATGAAAAAACCTGATCTGGAGAGGAGGATTTCAAATGAAGTAATACCAGAAAATTTACGCTCAGTAGTTATAGGCTGTTATGAATGCCACAGTCAAAATCCTTCTGCACACGAGGATAATTTCGAACATTTTGGATTCAAAATTAATGTAATTGTTTCACCAAATGACTGTAAAACCTGCCATCCAGTAGAGGTAGATCAATACTCTGAAAGTAAAAAGGCATATGCATTGGAAAATCTCCAGAAAAACCATGTTTATCATAACTTTGTTGAGGCGGTAACAAGTCTGAAAGATATAAAAGATACAAAAATAATTTCCCTTAATGCATCAGAAAGTACCAAAGCCGAGACTTGCTATGCCTGTCATGGCACAAAAGTTACTGTAAACGGAATGAAAAAAATATCAACCGACAAGGGGGAAATTGAAGTCCCCAACCTTACGAACTGGCCAAACCAGGGCGTCGGAAGAATTAATCCTGATGGAAGCCGCGGAGCGTGCACATCGTGCCATCCAAGACACAGCTTTTCTATTGAGATAGCCAGAAAACCGTATACCTGCTCACAATGTCACCTCGAACCCGATGTACCAGCATTTGAAGTATACAGGGAAAGCAAGCACGGGAATATATTCTTCTCAAATCAGCAGGAATGGAATTGGAATAACGTACCCTGGAAAATCGGAAAAGATTTCCAGGCCCCAACGTGTGCAACCTGCCATAATGCCCTTATCGTTACTCCTGACGGTAAAACAGTTGCAGAGAGGACTCACGATTTTGGTGCAAGATTATGGGTCAGACTATTTGGACTTATCTATACCCATCCCCAACCGAAGAAAGGTGCAACATATCTAATCAAAAATAAAGATGGTTTGCCCCTTCCAACAACTTTTAACGGCGAGCCGGCAACCGAATACCTTATTGATAAAAATGAGCAGATCAGGCGCCAGACCGGTATGGAAAAAATATGCCGGAGTTGTCATAATACTGATTGGGCCAATCAACACTTTGCGAAATTTGAATCAACGATAATGGAAACAGATAAAATGGTCTCCTCTGCTACAGAACTCATGTTTAGGGCATGGAATGAAGGATGGGCAGATATATCAAACCCTTTTGACGAAATGGTTGAGCACAGATGGATGCTTCAGTGGTTCTTTTACGCAAACTCAATCCGATTCGCATCAGCCATGGCAGGGCCTGATTACGCTACATTTAAAAACGGATGGTGGGAATTAACTACAAATCTGTATAAGATACATGATTTAATTCAAGCTCATAAAAAAGAAAGAGAATAAGCATTGATAAATACTTTATTTAAAATAAATTTGTTGACAAACTTAAGAAAAAAAGCTAGATTTACAAACCGTAAATTTACATATTATAAAATATTTTGCACTTTTCTCCCTTTTATAGAAAATAAACAAGAATAGGACCTGACTTGATTTTGACCTGCTTTACTCTGTTGGAATCTTTGCTCCAAAATTTAATCGTTATTGTTACTTTTAACTTTAATGTCCGGAAAGGAGGGTAGTAGGTTATGGTATTTAATAAATTTATGGGGGCTTTTTTTTCTGTAATTATATCAGCTAACGTAATAATGTGGGGAAGCCATATTGCTAATGCAGAGGAAGAGACACATAAGCACAGTGAAAAGGCTTTAGCGCCAGAACATCCGACAGTGGAAGCACCGATGTGCCCTACATGTAAAGACGTACGGGTAGGTCCGGAAAAGGGAAGGACACTCGCATCAACCACTATGGTTTGCCCTGACTGCAAAAATGAAATATCTGAACTTGCAGTACACCATTGTGATAAATGTGGACAGGATGTACTGACATGCATAATGTGTCAGAAGGCCTCTGCAGAGTTAAAGGCAGCAACCATGGAGGGAAAGTGCCCAAAATGTAAAGAGGTACGTGTGAGGCCCATTAAGGGGAAAACCCTTGCAAAGTGGGAAATGAAATGTCCTGACTGCAAGAAAAAGTCACAGGAATGGCTTATACAGCACTGCGATACATGCGATGTAGATTTCCTTGCCTGCCCAATCTGCAAAAAGGCTAAAAAATAGTCAATTCTTCGGATAGTAGTTAAAATAAAAAAGGGATACTTACTTAATAAAGTATCCCTTTTTTATTAACCATTCCAATACTGTATCACATGTCACAATTCCGTAATGTCACACCTCTGTGTCATGCTACATATTTTATACTTCATTCTACGATTACCTGCTGTTTTTTCATTGTGTTATACAATCTTTTACCCTTTACCTTAAAAAAGTTACCATTCATTGAAGTATTTTTCCAATTTCTCAATTCATTGGCACATGTTTTTCTGAAATTATTACAAAACCTATTTTTGTACATAATATCTATATATTCTCAAACGATTATAGATACTAATCTGAGGTCTTTGTATAACTCCAAACCAAGCGGCACGGACAAACTTGTTTGTCCGTGTTGTTTGAACACATACACCGGTATGGAATATACCACACTGACAAACAAAGTTTGTCAGTGCCACCCGGAAATAGCCTTAAATAGAATAAAAATTTCTGTAGAGACGCCCCGGTGGGGCATCTCTTCATAGTATTATAAAGATGTAGGAAAGGAGAAAACATGCGAGCCGGAAAGATTTTGGAAATGATCTTTTTTCCCATCATAATTATTGGCCTACTGATTTGGGGATATTATCCTGTCTATTCAGTAGAAGGAATGGACCAGCATAGTGAAAAAAGGACATCAGAACCGGAACAGGAAATTCCAGAAGGAGAGTTGCTATTTTCTGTAAAAAAACAAGAAAAGTCCCATGTAAGAACGGCAATAGATCCTGTTTGCGGCGCAGAGGTACAAAAAAATACAGCTTTTAAAGAAGAATATGAGGGAAAAAGTTATTATTTCTGCTCTAAAAGATGTAAGGAAATATTTAAGAAAGGTCCTTCGAAATATCAGTTTGAATAAAGAAAGAATTGTTTAAATATACAAAACTTTTTAACAGTCCACCGCAGAGGGTGCAGAGATTCTGAGGTTATAATAAACTTACTGCAGTTTTTCTCTCAATTATTACACCCCTTGCGGCGAAATATTACCGGATTCTCAATGTGAAGAATCTCCCCCATGAGGTGGAAACATATTTTTGCCAGCTTCATATTTTTTAAATTCATTAAACTGTTCTTCTGCCTCGCTACTCATTCCCTTTAACAAGTAAACAACGCCTAAGTAATTATGTGCAGTTCCTAACTTAGGATCTAATTCAAGGGCTTTTTTATGGGCATCTATAGCTTCATCTAATTTTCTCTGCTTACAGAATATTAAACCAAGTTCATTATACGCTGAGGCAAATTCAGGATTCATAGATATTGCCTTTTTCTGCATATTGACCGCATCCTCAAATTGCTCATTCATGCGGTATACAACACCAAGACTAAAGTATACCATTGGGTCACCCGGATTTAACTCGATTTCTTTTCTATAAACCTGACCGGCTTTATCAAATTTACCTTGAGTATAATATGCCTTTCCGAGTTTTTCATATACATGAAACATCATAGGGTTAATCTCCAATGCTTTTTCCCATGCTGCAATCGCTTCATCGAAACCACCTTTTTTGATGGTTTCCAGTCCGTGTTTGTAGTATTCTTCTGCCGTCATATTTTCCGGAAGTTTAATTTCTTTTTTTATTTCCTGGCTATCCGAAACCTCTTCATTTGTAGCTTCTTCATGTATACCGGTATTTTTTGCCACATCTTCCTTGCTGCACCCGAAGAAAGATAAAAATATCATAATATTAACCATCATTATTGATAATAAATTTTTTCTTAACATTGACATTGTCCTTTGTTCTCCATAATAAATTAGACTGCCTGTGGCAGCGACTAAGGTTGGTTCAATCTTGTAGATTGAACCATGCGTTTAGCATAGGCCTGTACGTTTTGGTTTATTCCAGGCATATGAAACATGCTAAACGTTTTGGTTCAATCGTGGACGATTGAACCAACTCTGAAAGTTCGTCTTCATTTTTCAAGGGCATTCCAACACTGACTCACCTTTCCTTTTCCCTTCTCAGAAAAACTACTCTATATTTATACTACTTTAGATTTACGATTTGGGATTTGGGATTTAAAAAATCGTAATTCGTAAATTTTTGCCAAAAATGTCAAAATTATTCCTTTGGAAGATACTAAAGGGGCTTTCATGACATTCGCTGTGCCATAAAAGCGGCAATTTCTTTAAACACTGTTTTATCTTCAACCGGTATCTCATCAATCGTATTGTAAGCCTGGTTAACTAAACTTTCTGCATAATCCTGAGCATATTTAATTGCATTATATTTTTTGTATATTTCCAACACCTGTTTTATATCGTTATCTGTTGTTTCACCACGCTGCTTCTGCATAATATCACACAAAAGTCTTCTATCATCTTCACATGCAACCTGCAGTACATATGAATATAAGAAACTTGCTTTACCCTCCTTTATATCGGAACCAATCACCCCCCCGCGCCCTTTGCCATGGGTCAAATCAATCAAATCGTCGCGGATCTGAAATGCCGGACCCATTGTCTTGCCAAGTTTCCATATAGTTTCAACAACCTGATCTGATATACCGGATACAATTGCCCCACCAACCATACCACAGGCAAGATAGTATCCAGTCTTAAGTTCCACCATCTCCATATATTTTTCAACGGAGAAGTCCTCGGCGGCCCTTGCATTGATATCAAGAGCCTGGCCTTCTACAGTTTTTTGGAAAGTCAAGGTAAGAATTTGCAAAAGTTTTATTTTTTTTTCTAACGATACCGGACTCGATAACGTGCTCCTGTACGCACATGCAAGGAGATAATCACCCGCATTAATCGCATTAGCTGTTCCATATTTCACCCATACAGTGGGCTGATCACGCCTTACGGTATCACCATCTTCAATATCGTCATGCATGAGAAACATATTGTGCATAATCTCTATAGCAAGGGCAAAATAGATTGCCTCATCAGGATTTCCTCCCAGCGCCTCACAAGTAAGTAAACATAATGCAGGTCTTACCCTTTTTCCTCCGGTATGCATATGGTGCCATATCGCATCACTCAAATAATCTTTTTTATCAGGAGGAATAACCTCTTTTAATAATTCATCTATCTTTGCACCGTAGGTCCTGATTGATTCTTCTATACCCATCTTAATCTTGCTCCTTTTCTTCTACAATCCCACGGCAACTTATAACGTGGCAAATTATTCTGAATCAAGAAATCGAAACTGATTCATAATTATTCTCTACCGATAAATTCCCCCGTCCTGGTATCCACCTTTATCATTTCACCATTATTAATGAATAGGGGAACTTTTACTACAAGGCCTGTTTCCAGCTTTGCAGGCTTATAAACATTCACTACGGTGTCCCCCTTCATGCCAGGGTCTGTTTCAATAATTTTTAAAGTAACCGAAGTCGGTAATTCTACCGAGAGAGCCTTGTCCTCATAAAAAGCAATCTTTGCCTGACTATTTAAGGTCATATAGGGAATAGCATCTTTAACTGCCTCTTCTGGCACCAATATTTGTTCATAATTTTCCGTATCCATAAAGCAGTAGTTTTCTCCGTCTTTGTAAAGGTACTCCATGGTGCGATGCTCTAAGAATACGTCTTCTAATTTGTCCGTAGAACGGAATCGCTTCTGCACCACATTGCCTTGTTTGAGGCTCTTCAACTTTGCCTGTACCATACCACGCCAGTTTCCCGGGGTTACATGTTGATAATCGACGACTAAATACAACTCACCGTCCATCTTTATCACTGTGCCTCTTTTTAATTCTGTAGCACTTACCAATTTAATAACTCCTTCAAAATTATAAAATTTTTACACAAATTCTGCCAATACAGTATCTGCAACAAACAATCCTTTATCCGTAAGCCTTAACTCTTCATTATCATAACTGATCAACCCATCTTTTAATAACCTGTTTATTTGATCTCCAAATTGATCATCTATTCTATAACCGAACCTTTCATAAAAATCAGTATTTGATATACCCTGACGCAGCCGTAAAGACATAATAAGTGTTTCAGATGCAAGCTGTTCTTGCTGCAAACGTTCACAAAAAGATTTAATATTTTTACCGCCCATTACCCCTTCAATATATTTAAATATATCTCTCTCATTGGACGTCCTTACCCCATCAATGAAAGAATACGCTCCGGCTCCGACACCGACATAACCCATATTCCTCCAATAAACACGGTTATGTAAACACTCGTATCCTGCCTTTGCAAAATTCGATATCTCATAGTGATTATAGCCATTGTAATTTAAATAACCTATGGCCATTTTATACATTTCTAATTCAATATTATCCTCCAGCCTATGAATCATCCCATTTTTCAAATTCTTCTCAAGTGGTGTCCCTTCCTCATATGTGAGGGCATATGTTGATATGTGTTCCGGACCCAACTCGGCTGCTATTTTAAGATCTTTTTCCCAGTCACTAAAAGACTGTCCGGGACATCCAAATATGAAATCAATATTGATATTCGTAAAACCTGCTGATCTTAATAAGGTAAATGCATGTTTTGCATCATTGCCAGAATGAATGCGCCCAAGAGCTCGTAGTTGTTTGTCACGAAAAGATTGCACCCCAAGGCTTATCCGATTAACCAAATGTTCTTTTAACAACTTAACCTTTCCCATGGTAAGCGTACCAGGATTTGCCTCAACGGTATACTCTTTTATCTCGGAAGTGGGAATATAGCGTGTAATATCTCCAAGTAATTTCTCAAGTTGAATTTCCGTTAATATACTTGGTGTTCCACCTCCTATATAAACCGTATGAAATATATATTTGTCCTGTAAGGTACGTAATTCATTTTCAACAGCATGGAGATAGCTGTCGACAGTTCTGGATTCCGATACAAAAGAATTGAAATCGCAGTAATTACATTTTTTTGCACAAAATGGGATGTGTATGTAAAGGGCATTAATAATCATGGTGTCGTTATAGTATTACAGTACCCTCTTTTTTATTTTCCAGGGTACAGAGATGTTCTGTTGGGAGGCGGCTAGTTCTTTTTCTATAATATTCTTATAATAGCGCAGTCGTGTTTCAGGGCTGCTTAATATACCTTTAAACTGTTTTGTGATATCTTTATAGATAAGTTTAACAGGTATCTCTTTTACCTGCAAGCCCGACTTCCAGGCCTGAATCCACAACTGTAATGGCATGCCATATCCATATTCTGTTAAATTCATCTCTTTTAGTCTTTCAACCTTGTATGCCTTAAAACCGCAAAATGCATCTGTTAAGTTAAATCCTGTTATTCTATTTATAATACCAGTAATTTCCTTATTAATAAGATACCGTTCCTTTGGAACCTCTTTGGATACCCTTGTAGAAAAGTAGTAACGCGATCCGGATATGATATCACACTTATAAAATGGCATCTCCTTTAAAAACAGCAAGATATCTTCAGGCTCATGTTGTCCGTCACCATCAATTGTTATTAAATAATCATAACCATGCTTCATTGCATACATAAATGCATCGATAATTGTTTTACCATACCCGAGGTTATCCGGATGCACGATCACAAATATGTTTTCAACATGAATTAGATTCATGCGGATGTCATCCATAGAACCATCATCTATTACCAATACATCTACAGGAAAATTTTTAACTCTTTTAATAATATCATGTACATCCACTTCATTAAAAACAGGGATGGCAACCAGGGTTTTATTTTTACGCATAGTTTAAACCTTACACTTATTTCTCATGTTTCCATAGCACCTTTCAACAACATAACAACAATTACAGACCAATCTTTCAATGGATTATTGTTAGGTTCGAAGCTGCTTATTTATCGATATTAATTATAGAAATAGATAACCATATAGCAAGGAAAAACCTATTAAGGAACAATGTTTCCAAAGAGTATTAAGATATTGACATAGCATACTATAACTGATAGAATTGTTTTTTATTATTTAGGGTTTACCCTTCCTTATCAGTTAGAGGTCAATTAAAAGCACGCCGTAAACTAAACATGGAAAATCACAATCAAAAGTTTCTGCCGTTCTTGTACAACCCTTATCATTTCGTATTTAAACTAAACTATCCGAGGTAAAAATTGAGAATAAAAGTCGCCAAAACTGCAGGATTCTGTATGGGTGTCCGGCGGGCAATGGATATCCTTTTAGACGCTGCTAATGAAAAAAGTGATGGTAAAGTTTATACCGATGGGCCTTTGATCCACAATCCACAAGTACTTGAGTACCTGGAAAAGAGAGGAATTCATGTCGTTAGCGGACAAACAGACCTCTCGAAAAGCACTGTTATTATAAGGGCCCATGGTGTTACTCCAAGCCGGAGAAAAGAAATTGAAGATATGGGTGCAAAGGTATGTGATGCTACCTGTCCCCACGTAATGAGAGTTCAGTCTATCATCAAGAAATATGCTGCGCAGGGATATTCAACGATAATTGTCGGTGATAAAGGACATGCAGAGGTTATCGGTTTATTGGGTTATGCAGAAGGAAAAGGGTATGTCGTACAGGATCTAAATGAAATAGAACATCTTCCATCCATGGATAAGGTATGTGTAGTGGCACAGACTACGCAAGACAGACGTATGTTCAAAGAAGCTATAGAGAGAATTAAAGGGCGCTATTCACATTGTGAATCGTTTGAGACTATCTGCAGTTCAACATATAAACGCCAGGAAGAAGTTATTAGTCTCAGTAAATCTGTGGACGCCATGATTGTTGTCGGTGGAAGGGGCAGTGCCAACACTACCCGCCTTGTTAAAATATGTGAGTCGGAAGGAACACCAACGTTCCACGTAGAGACCGATGCAGAACTGGACCTTAGCAAACTAAAAGATTATGAGTCCATAGGTGTAACTGCGGGTGCTTCAACCCCAAATTGGATGATCAAAAGGGTAGTTGAAAAAATACATTCATATAAAGTTAATAAATATGAGAAATTTCTATTCTATTTAAAAAGTGTCGCTAGTTTTTTTATTGGAAGTTGTACCTATGTAGGCTTAGGTGCGGCGAGTTTAAGTTATGCAAGTGCCTTGCTCCTTGGGATTCAGCCAAGACTAAGTTTCTGCCTGATTGCGGCACTCTTTATATTCTCGATGCAAGTCCTAAACCATTTTGCAAATAAAGAGGCTGTAGCACTCAATGAACCCGCAAGGGCAAAGTTTTATGAAAAAAAACAAAATCTCTTTGTTGCTCTCGGCATTGCCGGAGCCGTAACATCTTTCGTCCTCGGGTTTATCTTAAGTAAATCAATATTCTTCTGTATCTTCCTGGCAAGCCTCTTTGGTATCTTTTATCGATTAGAGATAATACCAAAGAGCCTATCAAGTATCATCCGTTATAGAAGCCTTGAACAAATACCAGGATCAAAAGAGATATTTTACAGCATTGCATGGGCTGTTAGCACTGCGTTGATTCCATTTCTTGGAACAAGGAAGAGTTTTGTACCTGCACTTGCTGTAGCCATTCCCTTTACCTTTAGCATTGCATTTATCAGGGCTGTAGTTCTTGATTTACGTGATATACAGGGTGACCGTATTCTTGGGAAAGAAACGATTCCCATTGCGATCGGGAAAAAACAAACAAAAATGATCCTTGTCATTATCACCGCATTAATCGCTGTATTACTATCTGTAAGTCCGTTACTTGGTTGGACAACCAGTCTGGGATATTATTTACTTCCCTGCGTTATTTATGCATGCGGTTACCAGTACCTCTTTCAAAAACGAATTATATCCGAAAATCTGTTACTCGAAACTGTTTCAGATTTTAATTTTATACTTGCAGGCATTATTGCTTTTATATGGAAATCCAGTCAGTTTTGATAATCTCAATACAACCATGAAAGAAAAACAACAAGGTATTTTCGCTCAGTTTAAAAAAGATATCAGGAACAGGATGTTGACAGGTCTGTTACTTATACTTCCTGTATACGTTACTTTTTTTGTCGTAAAATTTCTTTTCGGTCTTGTAGGGGGTACTCTTTCACCCATCATAAAAAAAGTATTTCAATTTTATGGTATTGCCTTGCCAAGGACTTCTATCGATGAATTCGTTATTACCTTTCTCGGTATCATTCTTACATTTATCTTGTTATACTTTCTTGGTATTTTTGCAACCAATTTCATTGGCAAGTCCATAATTCAATACTTCGAAAATCTTTTGACAAAAACCCCTATTATTAAAAATATCTATTCATCGGTAAAGCAAATAATTCATTCAGTCGGCTTACCTGGAAAGCAGGCATTTAAACGTGTGATCCTCGTAGATTTTCCCAAAGAAGGAATAAAATCGCTTGGATTTGTAACAGGTACTACTGAGTATAACAAAGAGAAAAAACTTTTAAGTATTTTCATTCCAACTACACCAAACCCAACAACGGGATTTTTAATATTTGTCAACGAAAATGACGTTACAGATACCAATCTTTCAGTAGAAGAGGCATTCAAAACCCTCTTTTCCGGTGGTGTTTTGGCACCATATGATATAACAACTTCATTCAAAAAGGCGAATATTAAGGCTGCTGATTAGCTTTTTTGTAATAATTTAGGTTTTTTCCAAAAATTAGAATAATGGCCGTGCAGAGACGCTCCGCACAGGCATGGCGGGGGACGCCTACTAACCGGAGGCGCCCCACCGGGGACGTCTCTACTAAATTGTTACGCTTTTTTAAGTATTGCTCTCTACTGGGCTAAATGATAGAATTTTTATTGGGAGTGCATGTCGGCTGGTGTCGGCGACGGACTTCAAATCCGGTCTGTCCCGCT
>CAZPUD010000078.1:0-15120 GCA_964589115.1 uncultured candidatus Brocadiaceae bacterium
AAAAGGAATACTTATACTTTACTATCAATAACCTCTTTTAATGTAAAGTGTACCCCATTGTCTAGACAATTTTTTCATATAAATAAGATAAAGTATTTTTATAATTATCTTAAACTAATAAGGCGCATGGAAACAAAGAGGAGCGTAGCGGAACGGAGTTTCCAGGCGCCTTCGCAAAATCCATCCCACTTTTTTCTTATTTGCAATATTTGGCTGGAATCCCTTTGTTTAAGGTTGGAGCGGGCGATGGGAATCGGACCCACATACCCAGCTTGGGAAGCTGGTATTCTACCACTGAATTACGCCCGCTTATATTCTTATTGTATGCAATTTAGGCTTTTTTAAGTCTTGTCCCTGTATATCCTGAACAGAAAACAAAGCCGCATGGTTGCTTATAACAGGTGCCGGTACATTGCACCGCGAACCCTGATAAGTATTTCGGCGCTCCAGTTCTTTTGTTATGGCTATTGTAATCCGGGTTTTGCTGTCCGTCCATATCGGTGATATAAGGGTGTCACCATGCGTATCGCCTACAAGTCTTTGTACGGTGACATCTGATGGGATACGTTCCAGGAAATCAGCAGCCAGCTCAACATATGCATTCGTATCCATGGTTGGTACCCTTCCATGAAAATATTCTTCGGCCAGCACAGTATTCTTAGGGACATACAGATGATGAAGCTTTATGCCCTGTATGCCTAACCCTGCAATAGCCTCTGCTGTTTCCATCATATCCTTTTTCGTCTCACCAGGGAGACCTAAGATAACATGTGTACATATACGAATGCAAGTTTTTTTTGTGCGATATATGGCGTCCAGGAATGTTTTGTAATCATGCCCTCTGTTTATATGCTTCAAAGTATTATCGTGGATGGATTGAAGCCCGTACTCGATCCATACATGATATTGTTTGGTATAGCTTTCGATAAGATTTAAAACATCATCGGTAACACAATCAGGGCGTGTACCAATGGAAATTCCAACAATATCTTTGTCTCTTAATGCCTCTTCGTAGCATGCCCTTAAAGTTTCAACATCTGCGTAAGTATTGGTAAAGGACTGGAAGTAAGCGATAAATTTCTCCGCACCGTATCTTCTTTTATGGAATGCCTTACCCTTTTCTATCTGCTCTGATATGGTAAGATGTGGTCCTTTAACATTAGGGCTAAAACTTTCATTAGCACAATATGTGCAGCCGCCAACTCCGGCACGTCCGTCACGATTCGGGCAGGTAAAACCTGCATGGAGTGGTATCTTATGCACTTTATAGGGAAACTGCTCTTTGAGGTACTCACGAAAAGGGTAAAAACGATGTTTTAAAAGATATGGTCTTTGGTGAAATGATACTGATTTATTTATCATGTAGTTAATTTAACAAGAATAAGGGAAATTATCAATATAATTTACGAGGGCCTTTTACATGCTTTGAGTATAAATATTACTTGACTTAACCATGGAAAAGGTGTTTATTGAAATTAAATACAAATGTAGACAATAAAGAATACATCACGATAAAGGCAAATCCTGAGTAATCAGGAGACGCAAAGTAAAGGGTCTTTAGACATTCTATAGAGACGTCCCGGCGGGACGTCTAAAAAAGACAGCCTTACTGCCGAAGATTGTTATGTTAAACATCTTTGCAGTAAGGCTGTCTTTTTTTATTGACAGAAAGACGGTAATCCAGGGTTAAAATTGGTTATATTTCTACATTCCTGCCATGTAACAGTTCTCGTTAGTAATTGCTTTTCTTAGGGACTTCAATTACAACGATAAATCCATTAACCTTTTAAAAGGAGGCCCGACAATGCTTCTACATACGGTACAGAAGAAAACTTCCGCCATTGCAATAGCCTTGTTATTTATTCTGGGACTGATCACCTCATGTGCTCATGAGCATCCAACTGGTATGAGAAAAGCTGATGAGGAAAAGGAACGTCCGGCTACTATAGAAAAACCAGAGGAAGAAAAGGAACACCCGGAAGAAGGACAGGCAAAACCCCGGACAGAAGCAAAACCTGAACATCCGGCAGAAGAAACAGGTGCTGCTGAGGAAGTAACCCTGGAGGATATAGCAAGTGTTGCTGAAGAATATGTCCAGGAGAATTCCGAGGATGGTATTTTCAGATTTTATGATGAGAAAACCGATACATGGTTAGATCTCAAACTTGCAAAGATACATCGGGATAAGCTTGCACAGACGGAAGATGACGAATATTTTGTGTGTGCCGACTTTCAGGGTATGGATGGCAATATGTACGATTTAGATTTCTTCGTACTTGGTGAGACAAAGGATGAATTGGAGGTTAACGAAGACAGTATCTCGATCCACAAAGTAAATGGTAAGGAAAGATATACCTGGAATTATAACAAGGATGAAGATGCCTGGGTGAAACAGCCCGTCTCCGGGGAAGAAGAACATCCCCAGCCTCCTGAAAAGGAACATCCCTAATTCAACGTATAGGAATTTCAAAGTTTCAGAGTTGGTTCAATCGTCCACGATTGAACCGAAACGTTTAGCATGTTTCATACGTCTGGAATAAGCTAAAACGTACAGGCCAATGCTAAACGCGTGGTTCAATCTACAAGATTGAACCAACCATAAAAGGAACATCCCTAATTCAAATACGGAAAATAAAAACCCGACTTTAACTAGTACACTGTCAACTTAATTTGTAACGGTATGGGTGTCAAAAGAGATGGAGGTTGTCATTGCGAGGGTCTTTTCCGAAGCAATCTCCTAGAGTTTGGAGTTTAGAGTTTGAACTCGAAACTCCAAACTAGAAACTAGAAACTCTAAATAAAGGGATTGCTTCGGGGAAAAACGCCCTCGCAATGACAGATACTATATAATCTATTATTAACTATTATGTTGACTGTGTACTAGTCAATTTGGTGGATTCATTTCGTTTAATCCACCCTGCTCACTACACAATTATTGGTAGGGTAAATTAAGAAGTGAGTCCGCCATTGCATCTAACCAGTGCCTTTCCTGTAAACACTATAAAAAGTTTTTGGATGATGGTGAATATGAAAACAAAAATCATCTGCGTCATAATCTTACTTACACTCTGTTATGTATACCCTCCAGGAATATCGACGGCTGAAAATAATCTAAAGGGACGTACTTTTGAATTCACCTATATCACAAAAATTGTCAACATCCCTAAAAATACAAAAAAAGTATCAATATGGTTACCATATCCAACGAGCAATGAACATCAGGAAATCACACTATTACAGTTTCAAGCATCCTATCCAGTACATATTTTTAAAGAAAATAAATATGGTAATTCTATCGTATATTTCTCTGTTTCTAAACCCAGAAACCGATCCTTAAAAGTTAAAATGAAGTTTAAAGTAGTACGGTATGAGTATATTCGACATGATCTCAATCAGGCACACGTGCGAACCGGTAATGATACTGATGATAATATAAAAGTATGGCTTCAATCAGACCGCTTAGTACCGATTAATACGCACATTAAGAAACTTGCTGAAAAAGTTGTAAAAGGCAAGACCACCGATTTGGAAAAAGCACGTGCTATTTATGATTACATAGTTGATGATTTTACTTACAATAAAAGCGGCACCGGTTGGGGGCTCGGAGATGCCATCTATATGTGTAATATAAAACGTGGAAATTGTACTGATTTCCATTCTGTTTTTATTGGATTTTGCAGGGCAATTGGCATTCCGGCAAAATTCGTTATCGGTTTTCCTTTACCGGAGGAACGTGGAAGGCATATGATAGATGGTTACCATTGCTGGGCTGAATTTTATTTGAAAGGCTACGGATGGATACCCGTTGATACATCTGAAGCTAATAAGAAGCCTGCAAAAAAGGATTATTACTTTGGTTCTCTTGACGAAAACCGCATACAGTTCACCACAGGGCGTGATATTGTCTTAAATCCGCATCAGGCGGGCAGACCTCTTAACTATTTCATCTATCCTTATGGAGAAGCCGATGGGAAGCCTTTTACCGTTATCCAAAAACTATTCATTGCAAAGGACATCGCCTCCCGCTGAATAAAATAATAGAGCTTTTGTTACTTCTTTACGGTATAAAAAGTCAGAATTTTGATTTTCTAAAGAATCAAAACCTTTTATATCACCATTTCAATAAATGCCTTACAAATCCCTTTTTTCGATACTCCAGACCTCTCCTGGTAATCCGCAAGCCTGTCCATTGTTCCAGAACAGCCCTGAGTTTCCTTAACCCCTTCCCAATAATCCCTGTATTAGCAGACATGATGATATTGCTCCACTCCAGCAGCTTTTCAAGATTATTCTCCACTGTAAAATATGGCGCGGGACGGTCGGACAGCCAGTAATCATCGTTTACCAAATTTCTTTGTTTTGCCAGATCATAAAGTTCTGTTCCAGGAAATACCATAGCCTCCGATACTGATATAAAATCAGGACGTACGGTCTCTATCATACGTACCGTGTCATTTACCGTATTGTCGTCTTCACCAGGATTACCTACCATCAGAAGCATTTTAGTCTTCATGCCTGCCTGTTTTGTAAGTTTAAAGGCACGGGCGATCTGTTCCGGGGTAGTCTTTTTTTTGATGGCCTTTAGTACCGTTTCCGATGCGGATTCCACGCCAAAAGAGATGCAGTAGCAACCGGAACCGATCATCCAGTCCAACATATCTTCCCATATAAAATTCACACGGGTCTCGCAGTCCCAAATGATATCTAATTTCCTGTTGATGATTTCTTTACAGAGATCTATGACCCGGCTCTTATTTACTGTAAATATATCATCTGCGAAATTAAAAAAACCGCATCCAAAGTTTTTGACCAAAAACTCCATTTCATCTACTACATTCTTTGCAGAACGGGTCCTCCATTTTTGCCAGAAAAGGGGGGTTGAACAAAACTGACAACTGCCAACACACCCGCGTGTGGAGATTATGGGGACAAATCTTAAATTTGCCAATAACCTCCCATTCCACTGGCCTTCGAGTATTTCATATTTTGTATATTTATCAAAGTCAAAGTACTTATATGCAGGAAATGGTATTTCGTCCAGATCGTTAATCAATTGCCTCATTGGTGTTTTTATCACTTTGTCAGCACATTTATACGCTATACCATGAACCTTTTCCGGATCACTTTTATCCTTCAGACAAATAACGAGTTCCTTTATCGTCTCCTCACCCTCACCGAGGATAATAAAATCTACCGGCCAATTTTCTAATACCTGTTCATACATGATTGTGGGATGGATTCCACCCATAATTACTATACAACCAGTGTTCACTGCTTTTGAGAGCCTTGCTAATTCCACAGGACTTGCCCTTTGTTCTGTAAGGCAGGTAATGCCTATAATGTCGGCCTGCTCTCTTTCCAATGTCTCCCTGGCCTTATCCCAGGAAAAATCAAACATGTCGGCAGCCTTTATCTG
This sequence comes from uncultured candidatus Brocadiaceae bacterium, assembly GCA_964589115.1. Lineage (GTDB taxonomy): Bacteria > Planctomycetota > Brocadiia > Brocadiales > Brocadiaceae > JBDIVL01. The sequence continues at coordinate 5,417 of CAZPUD010000078.1, forward strand.
AAATCCATGATTCTCCAAAGAGGAGGCCAGATAAGCGATTCCCAGGGGAGGCCCGTAAGGCAATATGAGGGGTTTGCCGTACTTGCGCTGATCGTACATGGGCGGGTTAATAAGAAGTATTCTCATATTGTTTTAAAACTTATTTTTAACATTTCCGGCAAAAATTTACGAATTACAATTTTTTAAATCCCAAATCCCAAATCGTAAATCCCAATAAGCTGTTTCTTCCGACTCATTTGGGTTAGGGTTTAACTGATTTACTAGCCCATTTATGCCCTTGGGTGTGTCCTGTCATATACCTGTTTTAGGCGTTCTGTCGTTATGTGTGTATAGATTTGGGTGGTTGAAAGATTGGCGTGTCCGAGAAGTTCTTGAACAGACCGTAAATCAGCGCCCCGGTCTAACAAGTGTGTAGCAAAACTATGCCGGAAGGTATGAGGGGAAATATGAGAACCCATCCCGCCCTTTTTTGCATACTTTTCTAACATCCTTGCCACACTGCGTTCGGTAAGGCGCCCTTCCCGTTTATTTAAGAACAATGCCTGCTTCACAGAACCCCTTTTATTCAGATACAATTGTATGGCATTAAGTGCGTGATTCCCAATTGGAAGCAAGCGCTCCTTTTTCCCCTTTCCTCTTACCTTAACAATCCCATTGTGGAAGTCTACGTCTGCAATATCCATTCCCACCAGTTCGCTTACCCTCATGCCTGTACTGTATAGAGTTTCCATAATGGCACTATCGCGAATGCCTAACAGTGAGCTTAAATCAGGGAGGTTTAAGAGCGTCTCGGCTTCATTGATGCTCATAAACCTGGGAAGCTTTCGATCCTGTTTTGGGGTTCGAACATTCTCTACAGGATTACACTCCAGGATTCCTTCACGACAGAGAAATTTATAAAGAGAGCGAATAGATACCAACTTCCTCGCAACTGTAGTCTTTGAATAATTTTGTTCCTTTAGAAAAGCAAGGAACTTTCTGAGTAACAAGCGTGTAGCCATTCCAAGATCGCTGCATCCCTCGGTACGAAGAAATGAAAGATATTGATTCAAATCATTCTGGTAGGCCCTTAATGTCTGCGGTGAAAAATTCTTGTCATGTTCAATGTGTGCAAGGTATTTATTAACGTAGTCCTTCATAGGGGAAGCCTAAATTTACGTATAGGAATTTCAAACTTTCAGAGTTGGTTCAATCGTCCACGATTGAACCGAAACGTTTAGCAAGTTTCATACGTCTAGAATAAGCTAAAACGTACAGGCCAATGCTAAACGCGTGGTTCAATCTACAAGATTGAACCAACCATAGTCGCTGCCAAAGGCAGCTAACTTGAATATTACTTTAAATTTCAGATTACTTAAATTCCAGGATAAAATACCTAATCCGAACGAGCTGGAAAAGCCAAAATCCGAAGCATGAAATCTGAAACAAATTCATCTGAAAGCTGTCAGCTATCAGCTTTCAGCTAAATAGAAGTGTTTTGTACATTCAAACATTAGAATTTAGGATTTGTTTCGTATTTCGATATTCGAATTTAGACGCCTCCAATATCGACAAAATCTTGTCGATGTTGAGGCGCTAAGTGCCTACATAAATAGCGGCTAAAGATGCTATCACACTTGTACACAAATAACAAGAATAAAAGTAACGGTGTATTTTTCAATTAAAGTAGATGTAAGTAAAGCAGTTTTTAGATTCTTCATAGGTAATTTACCTTGACAAAATTTTGTACCACTTCTAGAATTGCTTTTTACATGGCATATGAATTTCAAGGTCTTGTTGTAGGGGCGGGTTTTAAACCTGCCCCTGCTTGTGTTCACCCTTGCCATGCACGATTCAAAGCGTTTATATTTGTATTCCACTTGAGCGAATACAAGGTCCGCTCCTGCGTTCGGTGTTATAAAAAGTAGCCGAAGGTCTGTTAAAATGGATTGTTATCCAGACATAAAAACATATTTTATAAGGAATCATGGGTTTACATAAGGGCTTAGAAGGTGAAACTTTCATCTGCGAGGTTGAGGAGGCATGTCCACCTTTGGAGGCTTTTTGTCGGTTTATTTCTCAAACCAATTTGTTTTTTCTTGACAGCGCACTATCTGTAAAAGGGATTTCGAGATATTCCTTCCTGGGTTTTAATCCCTTTTTAATAATGAAAACTAAACATCGTAAGATCACTCTTACTGATAAAGATGGTGTGCTTGAAATCAACGGAAATCCCTTCGAACACCTTCATGAATTGTTACAGCAGTTTTCGCTAACAGGCACAAAAGAATTTATCCCCTTTCAATGCGGCGTAGTCGGTTATTTTGGTTATGATTTATGCCACTTTATGGAGCAACTGCCGGATAAGGCTGTGGATGATATCGGATTGCCCGATATGTATCTTGGGTTTTACGACACCATTATTCTCTATGATAATTTTCTTGAGAAATGTTATGTAATAGGGGTAAACTTTGGCCTCGATAACAATGTAGAGGATAAAATGCAGCATATTGCCGCAGTATTAAGAAAAAAGTCTGATATAGCATCTTATTCAGAACACCACAAGATAAATCCAGGGATAGCAGAAAACGCATTACGATTTAATTTTACCAGGGAACTTTATATGAGTGCGATTAGAAAAATCAAGGATTATATTGCGGCTGGAGATGTCTACCAGGTTAATTTATCCCAACGAATAGAGGCCCGCATTGATATTCCTCCATATGAGCTTTACAAAATACTACGTTTGGTAAATCCGGCTCCATTCTCGTGTTACCTGGCCTTTGATGATGTCGCTGTTATCAGTTCTTCACCGGAACGTTTTCTGGGTGTACATAACAGGCACGTCCAAACCCGTCCCATTAAAGGTACGCGGCCTCGTGGCAAGGATGAAAAGGCAGATGAGATAATGAAACAAGCCTTGCTCTCCAGTCCAAAAGATGATGCGGAACTTACAATGATTATCGACCTGGAACGCAATGATCTTGGACGCGTATGCAATTATGGCTCTGTCCGCGTTGTAGAAAAAAAGGTCCTTGAGACTTATCCGACTGTGCATCATTTGGTTTCTACTATTGAAGGCGACTTGCATGACCGTTATGATGTTATAGACTTACTTAAGGCCACTTTCCCAGGTGGTTCTATTACCGGCGCGCCAAAGATCCGTGCAATGCAGATTATTGAAGAACTTGAGCCAACAAAACGGGGCATTTACACGGGAGCGATTGGTTATATAGGATTTAATGGAGATGCCGACCTAAGCATCGCTATACGTACTTTTATCATGAAAGACAAGGCAGTATACTTCCAGGTTGGAGGTGGTATTGTGGCCGATTCAAATGAGGAAGAGGAATATGAAGAAACGATGCATAAGGCCAAGGCCCTTATTGACTCACTAAGATCATGCCTTACGCCATCTTCTTAAATAACGCCATTATTGAAGAAGCAGAGGGGTATTTAAGTACCCTGGACCGGGGATTCCTTTATGGAGATGGAATTTTTGAGACCCTCAGGACTTACCATAAAAAACCCCTTAGATTAGAAGAACATATTACACGCCTCACAAATTCTGCTGAGTATTTTGATATCCCTTTTAATTATCCACCAGATCAAATATACCAAATTATACAACAACTCCTTGCAAGGAATAATCTGGATGATGCATACATCCGGATGACATTGTCGCGCGGGCCCGGTGCCCATGGGATCATTCCATCAGGTACATGTAATCCTACATTTGTAATCCATACAAGACCGCTTACGGCTTATCCTGCATCATTGTATGAAATGGGAATATCGCTTGTCATTTCCCGTATCCGCAGGAGTACCACATGTCCCCTTTCAAACCATAAGACATTAAATTTTCTGGAAAATTATCTTGTGAAAAAAGAGGCTGTTGAGAAGGGTGCACACGATTCACTTATCCTTAACACCGATAACCATGTCACAGAATGTTCTGTAAGTAATATTTTTATTGTTGAAAAAAATTCCGTTGTTACCCCATCATTAAACACAAATATACTGCCGGGTATAACGAGGAAGATTATCCTTGAGTTGTGCAGGGAAAACAACATTCAAAGCTCCGAGGAACTCCTCAGGCCGGAGAGAATTTTTAGTGCAGATGAAGTATTCGTTACCAATTCACTTATGGAGATTTTACCTGTTTCAAAAATAGAAGGTAAGTCAATTGGAAGGTCTATTCCTGGCAATATGACAAGATTTTTACACATCAAATATAGGGAATTAAGTGGCGGCAGCTTGATTGTATAGAAATTTTTATTTTATTTAAGCAATTTTTGCGGTAGGGTGGATTAAGCGACAGCGAATCCACCTTTTCTGGAAATATTATTGGTGTATTCGGCGTAAGAACCGACGAATTAACACTACTCATAACTTGTTTTGACGTAAGTTTTGTGTTGCTAAACATCTCATAACAATTAGCGCTTAAGTGTAGTAAAGACGCAATCAAACAAGAAATACCAATGGTAATAAGATAATATATTTAACAATTTTATTAGTTTATCTTTCCGGTACTTTAACAAGGTGTCATATCATATGAAGACCATTTTAGTAGTTGACGACGAAATAGGTATCCTGGAGTCATTCAAGATAATATTGAAAGATAACTACAGAGTTCTTACCGCCCGTAATGGGACAGCAGCATTGGAGATCCTCAACAATGAAATTGTTCATTTGGTGATTCTTGATATTATTATGCCTGGAATATCCGGAATGGATGTTTTAAGAGAGATATACAATACTCACAGAGATGTTGATGTTATTATGGTTACTGCTACAAAAACCGTTAAAACTGCCATTGAAGCTATGAAATTAGGTGCCTCTGATTACGTCATTAAGCCTTTTGATGTTGAGGAAATTAAACTAATCATCAGTAAAACACTTCAATCAAGGGAACTTACCCAGGAGGTAGAATATCTACGTTCTGAAATAGACAGAAATTTTGAATCCAGTAATATAATTGGAAAAAGTCCCGCTATGAGTCAAATATTTGATACCCTTATCAAGGTAGCAAAAGGAAATTCGCCTGTATTAATTACCGGTGAAAGCGGTACGGGCAAAGAACTTATTGCAAGGGCAATACACTTGCGAAGCCAGAGGAAAAATAAACCCTTTATTGCTGTAAGTTGTCCGAATCTTCCAGAGACCTTATTGGAAAGCGAACTGTTTGGACATGAAAAGGGTGCGTTTACTAATGCAACTGATAAAAAAACCGGACGGTTTGAATTAGCACATGGTGGTACTTTGTTCCTGGATGAGATAAGTGAGATGGGCTTATCCAATCAAGCAAAATTATTGCGTGTTTTACAGGAATATGAATTTGTTCGTGTTGGCGGCACAAAAACAATAAGCATTGATACCCGGCTAATTGCCGCCACCAATACAAACCTTAAAACTGCAATAAAGAAAGGGATATTCCGAGAGGATCTGTTCTATCGAATAAATGTCGTTCCAATAAATCTTCCTCCCTTAAGAGAAAGGAAGGAAGACATACCCCTTCTCATACATCATTATTTCCAAAAATATAAAAGAGAGTTAAATGCTAAGGTTAAGGACATTCATCCAACAGCGGTGAAGTTGTTGGAAGAATACCACTGGCCTGGAAATATCAGGGAACTTAAGAATGTTTTTGAAAGGGCGCTGACTCTTTATGGAGATAATGACGTGATCTTTAGCGAAAACCTCCCATTGGAAATCAGGATGCCTGGTTATAACGCTTCACATTATCCTGCCTATTTCATTGGACTATCAGAAAACGAATCACTTGATAAGATTGTTTCGTATGTAGAAAAAGAACTTATAGAAAATGCTCTTCAGAGATCAAATGGTATACAATCCAAAGCAGCGCGATCACTAAAAATTACAAGAAGGGTATTAAGGTATAAGATGAATAAGTTGGGAATAAGCCAGTCCGAATGAATCGGAAAAGTAACTAATATTCCCGGTTAACATAAATCCTCGGTACGCGATTGCTTATACTGCATGTAACCTCATAAGGTATGGTGTTTAATTGCCTGGCAATCGATTCAATTGATATCGTTTCCTGTTCCTGGCTGCCGTATAATACAACCTCATCTCCAACTGATATCTCTTTTATGTTGGTTACATCCACAAAACATTGATCCATGCAGACCCGTCCAATAACAGGCACTTTTATACCTCTTACAATAACCTTCCCTGTATTGGAGAATGACCGGCTGTATCCGTCATTATACCCGACGGGAAGCGTTGCAACACGGGTAGGTCCTGCAACCGTATAACTGCTGCCGTATCCTACAACATCTCCCTTTTCCATGTCTTTAATGTGAATAACCCTTGTTTTAAAATTCATGACAGGTTTAATACCGGTCGTCCTTGGTATCTCTTCTGAGGAATACAGCCCATACAACGATAGTCCAGGCCTTACCATATCGAAGTATACTCCAGGATATCCAAGAATAGCGGCACTATTTGCCATGTGTTTTAGTGGGACATGGATACCGGTCTCATCCAGGGCAGCCAGTATGTCTTTAAATCTTTTTATTTGCAGGTTTGTAAATGTTGAATCTTTCTCATCAGAACAAGAACAATGTGTGTATATTCCGCTGATAAAAAGATTTTTCACCAGTTTTATCGATTTTACAAACTCTACAGCCTTATCGTACCTTACCCCGATACTACCCATGCCCGTGTCTACGTATATATGAACATTTACTATTTTATTAAAATGACCTGCCCTGTTTGATAGTATATGTGCAAGTTTCAAATCGTAAACAGTTGGTGTTAAATCATACTTGATAAGTGTATCAATCTGTTCCTCAAATAGACCACTTAAAAGTAATAACGGTGCTTTTATGCCAGTCTCCCTTAAATGGATGCCTTCTTCAAGAATGGCTATCCCTAGCATTTCAACATGGTTATTTAACAAAACCCTGCTCACCTCAATATCGCCGTGGCCATAGGCATTAGCTTTAACAATACCCATAATTTTTACCTTTGGCCCGACCAGTTTTTTTATAGTCAACAGATTGTGTTTTAAAGCATACAGGTCAATCTCAATCCACGTTGGTCTGTGCATATGCCTCTCCGTTATTACGTTTTGTATTTTTATCAGAAAAAAATCCTATATCCTCCAGAGTACTTATCAATTTATTTATATCATCTTTACTATGGGTAGCCATCAAGGATATACGCAACCGGCTTGTACCTAAAGGGACGGTTGGAGGCCGAATTGCAGGAATAAGGATGCCACGGTCATGTAGTTTCATCGATATACGGAGTGCATCTTCTGCTGATCCTATAATAACAGGGACAATAGGACTTCTTACAGTGATATTATTTGTAAATTTAGAGAGTTGAAAGCTTAGGTAATTAATATTGTCCCACAGCTTACGTATAAGTGATACATCTTCCCGGATAAGTGTTAATGCAGCTAAGGAAGCAGCACATACGGCTGGAGGCAATGCAGTTGTATAGATAAAAGGCCGTGCCCTGTTTTTTAAAAAATCTATAAGATGCCTGCTTCCGGCAATAAATCCACCGATGCTGCCAATTGATTTGCTGCATGATCCCATAATAATATCAATCTTTCCCTGGAGACTATAATGTTCGGCCATACCTCTCCCATGCTGACCAAATACGCCTGTAGCGTGGGCATCGTCAACCATAAGTATGGCATCATATTTCCTGGTAACCTTTACTATTTCAGGTAAAGGAGCTATATCACCATCCATGCTGAATAAGCTGTCGGTTACTACTAATTTTCTCCGGAATAGTGAAGAGGTCCTTTTTAACAAGGTCTCCAATTGGTCTATATTGTTATGAGGATAGACACGAAATGTAGCGCCGGACTGGCGACAGCCATCAATAATACTCGCGTGGTTGAGTTTATCTCCAATAACAATATCTCCTTTGGTAACAAGGGCACATAAGGTACCTATATTGGCCATATAACCAGTCGGAAACAACAGCGCAGCTTCAGTACCTTTAAATTTTGCAATTTCCTTTTCAAGTTCCTGATGGAGTACCATATTTCCGGAAACCAGTCTGGAGGCACCTGCTCCCCACCCATACTGGTTGATAGCTGCTGTGGCAGCTTGTTTTACTACCGGATGGCTGGCAATCCCGAGGTAATTATTTGAACAAAAAGATAAGTAAGACTTACCGTTTATTTTAATATACGGCCCTTGTTCGCCCTCAACGGTTTTGTACTCACGCATTAAGGACTGATCTTTCAATTTTTTTAACTCATCGGAAATAAAATCCAACCCCATAAACACGCTTCCTTGATTTTACGCCATAATTGATTATAATGACGGACACTTATACGATGCTTATATATCTTCTAACTGCATGTGGATTTCTTTTGATCCTGTTCTTTGTTTTTTGAATTTGTTATTGCGGTATTCCGATTTTTTTCTAAAAGTATTTCAAAAACTTAGGCAATTTTCTTCCAATTACCAATGAAACCCATAAACCATTTAAGCGTGTCCATCATTACAGGTGTAGTTACCTTTTTAGTAACAAAAGCGATCCTTCCCAGTATTTCCTGTTTTTTTGCCGGTTGGTTAGTAGATGTTGACCATGTATGGGATTTTTATAAAAACGGTGGTAAAAGGTTTAGTATTAAAAGATTTGAAGATGCTGTAGAAAACCGTAAAATGAAAAAAATTTATTTATACTTTCACAGCTATGAACTTCTCCTGATATTAATAATTTTATGTTTTGCTACCCGATTCAATTATTTTCTATCTTTTACTACCTTAGGATTTGCCGTTCATCTCATCTTTGATCAGATATTTAATCTTGTAAATCCATTTACTTATTTCTTTACATACAGAATATTAAATGGTTACAGGGCAGATGTTCTTATAAAGATAAAACCTCATGAGCCATCACTTACTGTTGCTGAAAGAGAAAATCATGGCAAATAACCAGCGTAGCGAATAAGCAGAACACAATTATGATATCTTTAATTCTAATTTAAGATCTTTTATCATCTGTAAATCCTCTTCAATATTTCTCCCCTTTGTAGTCAGGTAGTTTCCGATCATTGTACTATTAGCACCAGCGTAAAACATCCATGACTGCAGATCCCTTAAACTTCTCTCACGACCGCCCGAAATCTTAATTTCCCTGTCAGGTAAAATAAATCTGAAAACAGATATAATCTTTAATGCCTCCATCGGGAGCAGAGGGCAACTATTTTCAAGAGGGGTACCGGATATAGGATGTAAAAAATTAATAGGAACGACGTCTACGTCCAAATTTTTCAAGGTAAAAGCCAAGTCTACGCGGTCCTCGGATGTCTCTCCAATACCAAAAATTGCACCGCTGCATATTTCTAGCCCGGCTTTCTTTGCTATTTGTATCGTGTTTAACCGGTCAGCAAATGTATGTGTAGAGCAAATACTTGGAAAAAACCTTTCTGAAGTTTCAAGGTTATGGTTCAGCCTTTTGAGACCGCTCTTTACCAGTAGTTCAGCTATCTCTTTTGTCAGTATCCCAAAGGACCCATGCGGGTGAAGATGAGTATTATTGGTAATAGCTTTTATTGCCTGGATAATTTTATTGAGATCATCGGAAGGATTTATGCGGTAACCACTGGTGACGATACCGATCGTATCTGAGCCAGTTCGCTCAGCACGTTGAGCAGAGTCCAATATCTTATCTGCATCGATAAGTGGAAATGCTTCAATATTTGTATGATAGCGGGCAGATTGAGAACA
>CAZPUD010000079.1:0-12476 GCA_964589115.1 uncultured candidatus Brocadiaceae bacterium
AAAATAGGCCTTGTTTAAATCCTTTATGGAAGCAGATCGTATAAGTGAAGGTAGATCAGATATCTTTGGATATATCTCACTTATTGTACCATCCTCATTATAAGAAACCTCATATAACGACGGGGCATATGCATTTTTCAGTGATCGGGCAAGTGAAATGATCTTTTCTTTTCTGGAGAGTCCTTTCTGTTTCATACTTTTAAATAACTCAACACATCGCAGCAAGCTCTCCTCTCCGTCTCCGATAAGAAAAATATCAATAAAATCGGCCATAGATTCCGGAGAAATAGCCGTCGGCCCGCCTGCAATTACGAGTGGATCTGTATCGCCGCGTTCCGATGCCATAACAGGAATTCCGGCAAGATCCAGCATGTTTAATACATTTGTATAGGACAGTTCATATTGTAATGAAAAACCTATTATGTCAAATTCTCTCAGGGGTGTGTAAGTCTCAAGGGAAAACAGGGGTACCTTGTGTCTCCTCATAAGTGATTCCATATCATCCAGGGGAGCGAACACTCTCTCACAAGCAGTATCGTTTCGCTCGTTAAGCAGCCCATAGAGAATCTGGATACCCAGGTGAGACATGCCAATACTATAAGTATCGGGAAATGCCAATACAACCCGCACATCGATACCGGTGTGATTCTTAACAATAGAATTCCATTCTCCTCCGATGTACTGCCCGGGCATTTCTACCAGAGGTAATATGTTTTCTGTTACAAAAAGTTTTAATGCATTTACCATAAAATTATAACCACCTCCCTTTCACCACCCTTGCGAGAGGGAAAGAAAGATGGTTTTCCATTGGTTATTTTAATCTGTCGTTTAGTTTGAAATCCGTTTACATAAAATAAATTTTTAATACAGTATGTTTAATGATAATATGAAATCAGATTTTAAGCAAGTTTTGTTTCTTTTATCGGTATTTTGTCTCATAAAAGCGCCGGGAGGCGAGATCAATTTTAGAGCGCATTTTAACATTAAAAATAATAGATAGGGCAATAAAAGACGTGAGCATAGATGAACCCCCGTAACTGATAAATGGAAGTGTGATCCCGACTATTGGTGCTATCCCAAGGTTCATACCAATATTGATGGTAATTTGAGTAACAAACATTGTTATAAAACCAACCACAACAAATCTTCCGTAAGGTTCGTGAGTATTTTTTGCAATACCAACACCACACGTAATAAAGACAACATAAAGGAAGAGAACAAAACAAACCCGCAAAAATCCCCATTCCTCTGCAATAACGGCAAAGATAAAGTCTGTATGGCGCTCAGGAAGAAACCTCATTTGATTCTGTATGCCATTCCCCCACCCTGAACCGAACAAACCGCCTGAACCAATAGCTATAAGTGACTGGAGCCTGTGGTATCCTGCTCCCCAATCTGTAGCTTTTTCAGGCCAGAGAAATCCTACAATTCTCATCTTTTGATAGGATTTCATAACAAATATCCAGAGTAACGGTGAAATAGCCAGTCCTGTACCGATAAGTGCTGCAAGATAGTAGAACCGCATGCCGGCAGTATATAGAATAGAAAGCAGGATTGGAACCATAACGAGTGCAGTACCGAGGTCGGGTTGTTTCATAATAAGCGCCATGGGTATAAGTGTTAAAAGAATAGATACTCCGATATCAAAGAGGCCGGGTCCGTACTTCTTGTACCTGAGAAACCTTGCCAGGGTAAGGACCAGAGAAATTTTCATAAATTCTGAGGGTTGAACTGAGAAAGAGCCTATAGAAAGCCACCTCTGCGATCCTTTTACAGAACCTCCAAGAACTAATACAAGGATCAGAAGTAAAAGTGTACAGGTATAAATGACGTAAGCATAATGGGCAAATGAAAGATAATCAAAATAGAATAAAGTAAAAAAAAGGGTTAGCCCTATCCCGATCCATACTAGTTGCTTAAATACAAATTTCTCAGATGATGCGCTCCAGACAAAAAACACCCCGACAGTAAGAATGCCGCATACAATAGGGAACAGCAACCAATCGAAATTTTTTGAGCTTATGTTATTCATTGTAAGTCCATCTCTGAAACCTTGAATTTCCTATAGATAGATTTAGGCTCATTTACGATGCCTGATTTATTTCAGGAAATAAAAAAGACATTAGCTTCTCGACTATAGGACATGCGATTTCTGCACCATGCCCCGGAGTATGCTCTATAAGGACAGCGAAGCAGTATCGGGGATTATCATGAGGGGCATAACCGACAAACCAGGCATGGTTGTCTTTTTGGCGCCCCGTCTCCGCTGTACCTGTCTTGCCCGCAACCTTGTATATTTCTAATCCCTTATTCTTTGCTGTACCGCGGGTAACTACTTCCTGAAGAGACAATCGAATTGTATCCAAGGTACCAGGTCGTATAGGAAGTATTTGCTTTTTTTCTGATTTAAACGTCCGGAGAACTTCCCCTTGACTATTGGCACATTTTAATAATATGCGAGGCTGGACAAGAAAACCACCATTTGCTATCGCGGCATATGCCCTGACCATTTGAAGTGGCGTGGTTAGTAATGCCCCTTGTCCTATACCAACGTTCATGCCTGATGCAATCGTCGTCAATTTAGGTAGATTTCCTCTTTTTTCATAAGGGAGGTCAATACCTGTTTTTTCTCCAAAGGCAAACTTTTTTGACCATGAGTATAAGGAGTCTCCGCCAAGAATCTTTGCCACTTCAAAAAAAAACACATTGCAGGAATACGGGATAGCATCTTCTATTGTGACCAGACCGTGGCCTGCACTAGACCAGCATTTAAAGGTTATATTCTTGTATTTTGAATAGCCGCAGCAGTCGATTGTTGTTTGCTTGTTTATATGGTTTAAATCCATGGCAGCAATTGCCGTGAAAATTTTAAATGTAGAACCCGGAGGCAGTGCACCCTGGACAGCTCTATTCAAGAACGGTTTTAATGGGTGCTTGATGAGTTTGTTAAAATCTTCATTGACAGTATTGGGATTAAAACGAGGATTGTTGGCCATGGCAAGTATCTCACCTGTCCAGGGATCCATAACGATAATTGATCCCCGATTTGTACCAAGCGATTCTTCGGCCCGGGCCTGGATATGACTATCAATGGTTAAGTATATATCATTTCCGGAAACCGGAGGCCTTTCCAGTATAACTTTCTCAACCTGGGTATTTTTACAGGTTATCTCTTCAAACCTTTTCCCGCGCAGCCCGCGCAGTTCCTCTTCATACTGTGCCTCTATGCCTGCTCTACCAATATAATCATCTTTTGCATAGCCGTCGTAGAGAAACGATACAGTATCTGTACCTGCAATATCGGAATTCAGAATAAAATTGTTCCATGCATCGCTATGCTCTCTCCATTCATCTTCTCTCAGCCTGCCCATATATCCCAAAACATGCGAGGCGAGTTCTCGCTCAGGGTAAACTCTCTTTGGTTTGGGAACAATGCGTACACCACGAAAACTGTCCTGATTAATCTCTATCTGGATAACTTTCTCCCAGTCAATATCAGAGACAATCGGATAGTGATCGGTTTCCTCTTTAATACGGGTTGCTCTGCCAGATCTTTGTTCCACATTTCGCTTAACCCTTTCTACTCTTTCAATAATCTTTTCTGCATAATCCAATAATTTATCTTGCGGTATTTTTAACAGGCGGGATATTTCTTCTATCCACATATCCTGATTCTCATGGCATTCACTGCAAGCCTTTTTCGCTTTCTTATGGATATCCATGTCAGCAATGCGCGGTACTGATTTATTACTGCGGCTTATATAGCTGTAGAGCAGATTTTTATATGGTACTGAGATATCAAAAGTATGTTGGTCTATGGCCAGTACTTTTCCATTTCTATCAAAAATAGTCCCACGCATGGCCTCAAGGGGATAGGTTGATATACGGCGGTTTTTGGAAATACCCTTATACTTACCACTTTCCACTATCTGGAGCTGGAAGAGCCGGATTGCAATGCCAATGAAGAATAAAATAAAGACTGCTAATATAATCTTAAATCGATCAGGATGCATAGATTACCTATCCTTGATAGAAAAAAGACTTTGGGCAGGCTGCAATTTGCTGAATAATAAAAATAGTACTGGAACAATCAATGCTGTATATAGAGAACAGGAAAAAATTATCCATAGCGTTGTTGAAATGCCAAGTGAACGAAAAGAAATCATTATATAGAAGACATAAAGTATATTGTATAAAACAGAAAAAATGAAGGTAATTAGGATTTGTGTAACGAAATGCCCCTTAAATAGCATCCCTCTAATTGACCAGATGGAAAGACCTACAGCAACAAAGAATACAGAATTTATTCCAAGGCTTCCTTCTGATAAGAAATCTTTCGTCAAGCCGGTAAACCAACTAACAACAGTATTGCGTTTAATGTCTACCAGGAAGGAGTAATATACAACCAACGGGAAATACAGATCGGGTATCGCCGATCCGATATTAATCCAGTTTATCATAGTGGACTGGAAAAGGGAGATGCATATGAGGATACAAAAAAAAGTAAACCAACGCATAGGTCTATCACCACTCTATTTTGTAATAACGAGTACACTTTCTATTTTCGAGATGTCTACTCTGGGCAGCACTTTTACGGATTGGAAAAGGGTGCCTCCCTCTATCTTATTTTCTACAATGGTAGCAACAGGCAGGGAAGAAGGGTAAAATCCGCCTATATCGGAAGATACTATATCATCTCCGGCCTTTAATTTTGCCCATCGGGGTACATATTTTAACTGACAAAGGTTACTGGAGTTTCCCTCTATGATCACTTGTTCCCTCGTTTGAAGAACCCTTCCGGGGATACGGGAGGATGGATCAGTAATTAACATAACAACACTGCTTCTTCCACCGACTGTAGAGACCTTTCCAACAAGCGCATTGTTCGATATAACTGTGTTACCGGATTTAACTCCATGTTTTGAACCTGCGTTAATCACTATGCTCTTTCTGAAATTTGATGTATCATAGCCAATGATATCGGCAGGTACTGTTTTCATTTTGCTATTTCTGTCCTCTGTCATAAAAGCTGACAGATTTTGTAATTTATCTTGAAGTCTATGAATAGTATCCTGCTGCTCTATAATTGTATTCTGGAGGCGAGACATCTGCTCTTTTAACTGTTCTTTTACCTGTGCATCTCTCCATGCAGTGATAATTCTGTTAAAAAAATCACTTGCTGAATTGCTGCATAAACAAACGGCCCATTGCAAAGGCCGAAAGGGAACAGTGCAGGTTATTTTTATATGACTTGATAATTTAGGGGGCAAGAATAATAAAACCAGGGATATTAACAGGAGAAATATTACGGTTGTTAAGGGATTTTTTATAAGATTAGTAAAATTAGGGGTGGATGTCCTCATCCTGTAAAACTGCTTTATATAGATCCAGGTTTTCAAGGAGATATCCGGTTCCTCTGGCAACGGCTGTTAAGGGGTCAATGCCAACCTGAACAGGTAAGCCGGTCTCTTCTGCCAATAACTTATCGAGACCCCGGATTAAAGCTCCTCCGCCTACCAATACGAGCCCATTTGTTAAAAGGTCCGATGCCAATTCAGGAGCCGTTTTTTCAAGAGTAGACTTCACAGCAGCCACAATTTTATCAAAAGGTTCTCTCAGTGCCTCCCGAATTTCTTCTGAAGTAATATTTGTCGATCTGGGTAAACCAGCGATAGCATCACGCCCCCTGATCTCAATAGTCATCTCTTCTTCTAAGGGATAAGCAGAACCTATCCTTATTTTTATCTGTTCCGCAGTGCGATGTCCTATATCAAGATTGTACGTCTTTCGCACATATTGCACGATAGTATCATCGAATTCATCACCGGCAATTCTGATACTCTCGTGAGTGAAAACATCGCCCAACGAAATAACTGCAACCTCGGTAGTACCACCTCCAATATCAACAATCATACTGGCTACAGGCTCGCCCACAGGGAGACCAACGCCAATCGCCGCAGCTTTTGGTTCTGAGATAAGGTAAACCTCCCTTGCCCCGGCTCGCTCTGCAGAATTGACCACAGCACGCTTCTCAACAGCCGTAATACCGGAGGGGATCGCAATCAGCACCCTCGGTCTTACTCCCCACTTACGTTTATGTACCTTCATGATGAAGTACTTAAGCATGGCTTCCGTTATATCGAAATCGGCTATTACGCCATTTTTGAGCGGGCGTATGACAGATATGCTGCTGGGGGCTTTTTCCAACATCGCTTTTGCAACATTTCCTACCGCGTTACCTTCTAAAAGAACCTTGTTCGTCCCAGGCCTTACAGCTACAACTGATGGCTCAGAAAGCACGATCCCATGACCGGGTATACAGACAAGGGTGTTTGCTGTACCGAGATCGATTCCCATGTCTGTGGAAACAAACCCCAATATAAAATCTAATGGGTGCATTATAGTTTCACTTTATGGTTTAATGTTAGTGAATTTTATTTACAAAGATTATTGACAAGTACTGTAGCACAGGAATTGAGCTAAAATATTGATAAATAATTCTATTGTTTCTTATTTTTTATAAGTATTCCGGTTTTATGTGAATAGTGCTTATAGTTTGCGATTGTGAATTATACGTTTGGCATTTGTTTAAAGTCAAGTATAAAGTCTCCTTAAGGGAGTTATTAGCGAGGCAATACCTATAACGGCTGTACAAAATACTGGAAACCAATCTCCATATTTTGTGTAAATAGTGCCAGATCCTTCAATTATTCTTACGTGATCTGTAATTGCCCCGCTGATGCCTTTACACCTTCCGTTTGAATCTAACAGTTTTTTGTAGATGGTACCGTCAGGCGCTACAAATGATGATATCCCCGTGTTAGCCGCACGTACTACGCATATGCGGTTTTCAATAGCTCTAAACACCATAATAGCAAGGTGTTGATCAAGTTCTGCGCTATTATGAAACCAGCCGTCATTCGTTATGTTTAAGAGGAAATCGGCTCCGTCTCTTTTAAATTTTCTAATAAGGTACGGTACTGTATCCTCGTAGCATATAGATGTGCTGAAGGTATAATTACTTGAAGGATGTGAATCTAGATGAAATTGTGTCCTTTTGTGTCCGTGAGATATGCCGATTTCATATGGTACCAGATAAGCTAGAAAAGGAAAGTATCTTTTAAAAGGTGTAAATTCTCCAAATGGCACCAGGTGGATCTTGTCATAACGGTCTACCAGTTTTCCTTCCTTGTTATAATAGTATGCACTGTTGTAGTAAATCTGTTCTCCAGTTTCATTAAGTGCTATGGCAATGCCACCTAAAAGCAGATTCGAATTCAGATCTCGTGCCAATTGCACGGCGGTGAGTTGTGACAGAAAGTCTATCTTCCTGCCGGTTAGCTCGGGGTCGACGTTAAGAAGGCCTGGTACCATCGTTTCCGGCCAAACTAGCAAGTCAATAGGTTCAGTTATATCAGTAGCAGACAGATCAGCGTACTTTTTAAGAATTTGTACTTGTTCCTCCTCAGTTGGTTCAAATTTTATGTCTTGAGGAATATTTCCTTGTACCACACGTATATTTGGACCCTGAACTGGTTTATAGTTACCAAGCCAGCAGAAACCATATATAAAGGTAGCTAATACAAAAACGACGGGAATGACACAAATGAATGTAGTAAAAGTGAATTTCCTATAGGAGCATAGATATCCATGGTACCAATTTGCAAAAGATTGTTCGACAATTTGATTGTTTCTTGAATCAGCTTTAAGCCAGGAGTGAATAAAGACGGCCGATAAAATACTATTTTTACAGGAAAAGCCATAAATAAGTGAATCTACAATGCATGCATTAACTAAAACAATAACGAACGAAATACCGTAAACACCGGTAATATCAGAAATCTGTGTCACAGGTAGATACTTATACTGCGTATGTCCAATAAAAAACCATGGGAATCCTGAGAGGAAGAAAGATCGCAGAAACTCTAATGTAACCCAAATACAAGGTCCCACAATAGTAAAGGGCCACTTCAGCCTATGGATTACAAATCTAGCAAGAAATGTAAATGCAAGAAAGTAGGAGGCACAATAAAGACTTAAAAGAAGCCAAGCTAAAATAGTGACATGACGCAGCCAAAACAGCCCTAACAGAAAGAATACTAAACCTGTTAATATAGAACAGATGTAAGCATACCTGTCTCCGGTTATTATAAGAGAAAACCATGGTACCAACGCAACCCAAATCAAAAAACCAAGATCCATCGGTGGAAAGGAAAGATATAAGAGCAACGACGTAAACAGGGAAAGAATGAAAACCTTTACTGTCATGTTTTTTTACAATATTTAACGTTTTAAAATTTCGTGCCCAAGATGGAAACAGAAAGATTTGTACAATTATATGTCTATAAACTGTAGAATATTTATGAAAATTCTAAAAGTCTTCTTTTAAGGTGTCAATAACTGCTGTGCTCTCAACAATTTTATCTACATACTTTCTACAATGGTATGGACAACTTATATCACATGCACTGATACACTTACGTCCATTTGCTTGAGTTATCGTCATTATATAATAAGTCTACTGATTTTCTTTATTAAGATAAAGATATAAATAATATTGTATATATTAATTGGTCTGTTTCAGTGATGTGTTAAAGTAACTTTTTATGGCTTATCAAATTGAGAGTTTGGTGTTTTATTTAAGAAGCCCCTAGGGTAATGTGGGTCTTAAGTTTGTTCTTGTTTTGGAGTTATAGTATCCAAAGGATGAAACTGAACATATTCTCAAATTACGAAAGGCTACTGAAATGGTCATTGCGAGGGTCTTTTCCGAAGCAATCCCAAAGGCAGAGATTGCTTCGTCGCTTCACTCCTCGCAATGACATTTTAAGGTTTTCCGTAATATTTCATATACTTGTATTCAAATAAAGACTCAACTTTCGTCATATTCTGTTTAGTTTCATCTGTTGGATACTATAGACCGGTAGTATGGATATTTTTATTTATATGATTCGTGGGGTGGAATATCTGCGTGGTGTTGGTTCAAATTTTTCACGATTGAAACGATGAATCGGAATATCTAACATATCCTCATTTGGTATACTTGGTATCAATTAAAGATGTAAAGGCCTATAGTAAATACGTGGCTCAATCTGGGAAATTAAACTAATCTTAGTCTTAATTGTAATAGTTGGTGTATATTTGCCATTCAGAATATAAAATAGCACTCATGATAGTGGTATTGTATCGACAAGTTGGCCTTGGCTTAATTTTTCTACGTCTTCACGAACTATAAGTAGACAGTTTGCTTTTGTGGTAGCTAGCAGGTCGGCGGAACCGTGCCATTCTACAGGAGAGACTAGCCATGTGTTATTGTGTAAATGAATAAATGCCGGTCTGTATTCACGACGTCTCCTTTTGACTGATATGTCTACCTCTAAGGTTGCTTTGGTAATGGTTCTTTGTTGGTTTGTGAACCCCATCATTTTGCGGATAACCGGGTATATGAATAATTCGAAGGTAACGAAGGATGCAACAGGGTTGCCAGGTAAAGCAAATATCAGTGTGTTATCCTTCCTACCAAAGATTACAGGTTTTCCCGGTCTCAAAGCAACCTTTTCAAAATAAATCTGAGTATTTAAATCCTTTAGTGTTTTTCCTACCAAATCGTACTCCCCCATGGAAACTCCTCCAGAGAGAATAAGAATATCCTTCTCCAGACCTCTTTTTATAATAGAGATGGTATCTTCTTTATTATCTTTAACTATACCCAATATCTCAACACTTGCTTTAAGGCATCTCGCTTGTGCGGAAAGGGAATAACTATTGCTGTTTCTAATCTGGACAGCAGACGGCTTGACATCAATGTCCACAAGTTCACTACCTGTAGAGGCAATACCTACAGTAGGTGAAGGATACACCTCAACACAAGATTTTCCCACGGTAGCAAGAATGCCAATTTCCTGAGGCCTGATTAACATTCCACTCTGAAGTACTACCCGCCCGGCTTGCATGTCCTCACCACGCTTTGATATATTCCTACCTTTGGTAACAGGCATAAGGATCTTTACACGATTGTCATCATATACTTCAGTCTCCTCAAATTTGACCACAGCATCGGCACCTTCAGGCACAGAAGCCCCTGTCATAATCTTTGATGCAAAACCGCGTGTTACTTTTTTTGTAGGTATATAACCTGCAGCAATATCTTCTATAACAGTTAAAAAAGCCGGTACAGATGCGCAATCTTCTGCAACAACAGCATAGCCGTCCATCGCCGACCTGTCAAAAGGTGGCATGTCAATATCTGACAACACATCCTGAGCGAGACAAAATCCCAGGGCATCTTCAAGGTAAACATTTTTTGGCTGCAGTGTAGTAACCGCATCCAAAGCCATTTTTACTGCTTCATCTACTGAGATCATAATCAAACCATCATATATGCTAAATTAAAGTTTTTAAATAATTCCAAGCCAGACGTCATGGATAAACTATTACACTGTCAACATAATTACTAATAGTAGATTATATGGTATCTGTCATTGCGAGGGCGTCTTCCCCCGAAGCAGTCCCTTTATTTAGAGTTTCGAGTTTCTAGTTTAGAGTTCAAACTCTAAACTCTAAGAGATTGCTTCGGAAAAGACCCTCGCAATGACATGCTATACTTCCTTTGGTTATTTACATACAGTTACAAATAATATTGACAGTGTAATAATTACGACCGTGTTTGTTTGAATATACACATAGATAATATAATACACTGGCAAAATAGTTTGTCAGTTCCAGCCTGAAAACAGTTTAAACAAACTGAGAGTTCCTATACAATCAGGATATGTTAAAGGAACAAAAACAATATGTCAAGAATTGTTGCCTAAAAATAGTTCTTCAATAATCTAAAAGCAACAGAACGAATACATGATAAGGGCAAACCTTCATCTGGTCAATAAAAAGAAAATTTGGTATAATAACAATGTTTTAATCTTAACACCTCAGTATATCCGTAATAAACTGGATCTCTATGAGCCAAATATTTCCCGAGTTAGGCTGCCTTTGGCAGCGACCAAGGTTGGTTCAATCTTGTAGATTGAACCATACGTTTAGCACATGCCTGTATGTTTTGGTTTATTCCAGGCGTATGAAACATGCTAAACGTTTCGGTTCAATCGTGGACGATTGAACCAACTCTGAATAATGAGAAACTTTGAAATTCCTAAACGTTAAATTAGTTATTCAGCTACTTTTATCCGTTATAAAAATGTGGGGCGAGGCTTTACCTTGCTCTTACGCTAGAATAACTGCACGAGAATAGCAACTATAAAGGGTTACCCTACAAAAAGTTGAAATTTCTATACGTTTAACTAGTTCTTTGGGAGAATTATGCAAGTTCGATCAGGCTGGGAGAAATTATCAGTTGAACATATCCGTGGTTAAAGCTAAAAGGTATTTAGTATACATATTATGTTTTTTTTACATTGTTGTTCATAATATAAACTGTGCCTCCTTTCAAATAACGAAGGGAACATTTCTCCCTATTCACAAACAGTATACCATAAACATCCCGAAAGAAGGATGGGAGATAATTAGACTAAGCAGCGAGGATATAACACTGCAGCACAAAAAGTATCAGGCAATGATCACTATTATATCCAGCGACTTAAAGAGTAAAGAAATTCCGCATGAGTCACTCGATGAACATCTTTTCATCGGAATAAAGAAAAAAAATATTATTCTGAAAGAAGAGGTACTAATCGATGGTGAAGAAGCAACACACATAATTTTGGAATTTGAAGCGTACGGGCAAAGGTTGAAAATGGACTCTTACATTGTAAATACAGGAAATAAAGTGTATGACCTGGTATATTGGGCCACGCCTGATGCATATGCGTATGGGCAAAGTGATTTCAATGAAGTGGTGAAGTCGTTTAAACTCTTAGAGAAATATCAGGAGTGAAAGTTTGTTGAAAAATGTCATGTTTTCTACCGGTAATATAAGTAAAAAGTTGATTATATCGGTAGGGCAAATATCCCTCCTGGCCTCAAGAGGGTTTATAGATATTTTTCTACCGCCATTCAACATCAGGTTGATACTTAGGGAAATTGACAACTTCGGTACAGGCTCTCTGCTGCTTGTTGACGTCATCGCCCTTTTTACAGGAATGGTTTTAGCCCTGCAAACAATATACGGATTAAGCATGTACGGTGCAGAAACCTATGTCGGCAACGTGGTATCTCTATCTTTGATAAGAGAGCTGGGCCCTGTTTTAACATCTATCATGGTAGGTGCGAGAATGGGATCTGGCATTGCGGCAGAGATCGGTTCCATGCAGGTAACAGAGCAGATAGATGCAATGCGAGCCCTGGGTGCGAGCCCCGTCAAAAAGCTGGTGGCGCCGAAGATGTTTGCAGCAATGATTACGCTGCCTCTTCTTACTGTCACAGCAGATATAGTCGGTATATTGGGAGGCATGGTCATAGCACAGTTTGAGCTTGATATAGACCGTGTCTTTTATGTCAATTCTGTTTTAACGACCATTACT
>CAZPUD010000079.1:12576-14967 GCA_964589115.1 uncultured candidatus Brocadiaceae bacterium
GACCGTGTCTTTTATGTCAATTCTGTTTTAACGACCATTACTATTTTGGATCTGATAAGTGGTATAGGAAAGACGATATTTTTTGGGTTTCTTATCGCAGTAATAGGCTGCTATTTTGGGTTAAGAACCACCGGGGGAACAAAGGGTGTCGGCAGCTCTACAACAATTGCCGTTGTAACTATATCGATATCGGTATTGATTTCAGACTTTTTTCTTACAAAGTTATTTCTTATTTTGTTCTAGTATACTGTCAACTTAATTTATAACGGTATGGGGTGTCTAAAGAGATGGAGCTTGTCATTGCGAGGGTCTTTTCCGAAGCAATCTCTAGAGCACTTCAAGAAGGATTGCTTCGGGGAAAAACGCCCTCGCAATGACGGATACCATATAATTTGTTATTAACGATTATGTTGACCATGTACTAGTATATACAATTAATTATGGACAGAGTAATTATAGAATTTAAAGATGTGCGCAAATCCTTTAACGGATCTCTGGTTCATAATGGTATAAATTTGACTATATGTGAAGGTGAGATTATGTCCCTGCTTGGTGGCAGCGGCTCAGGAAAAAGTGTCCTGCTAAAAGAACTCATCGGTCTCGTAAAGCCGGATAATGGTGATATTGTAGTCTTTGGTAAGAGTGTAACGGGAATGAAGGAAAGTGCTCTTATCAGATTGCGGGAGCATATAGGAATATTATTCCAGGGTGCGGCACTATTTGATTCACTTACCGTATTTGAAAACGTTTCCTATCCACTTCGTGAACATCTTGAACTTACCGAGAAAAAGATCCGGGAGCGTGTGTTGGAAAAGCTGCATCTTGTAGGATTGTCTAACGTTGAAGATAAGATGCCAGAGGAACTGAGCGGAGGAATGAAAAAAAGGGTTGGATTGGCAAGGGCGATTGCCACCGACCCGGAGATTATATTATACGATGAGCCCACGACGGGATTAGACCCGATAACCGCCCAGCGGATTAATGAATTGATCGTTGATTTACAGAGAAAATTAGGGATTACCACTATCGTTGTAACACATGACCTTCATTGTGTTAAAACTGTTTCCAATCGTATCGCCATGCTGTACGAAGGAAAAATTGTTACGGTTGGTACGTGGGATGAATTAATTTCTTCTGATATAAAAATCGTAAGAGATTTTATAAGTTACAGTACCTGTTAGTAAAAGGGGATTTTATGAAGAAAGAGCGGCTTACCGAACTGCGGGCCGGTATTTTTACGTTAATAATGTTGATAGGCTTCGCTGTTATAATATTTATTTTAGGCAGTCAAAAGGGATACTTTAAATCTAAAATTACCTTGAGAACTCAGTTTACAAATGTTTATGGGCTGCAGAATGGTGCCCCGGTGCGGTTTATGGGTGTAGGAATAGGGTATGTAAAATCTGTTACCCTGCCTAATGAATTGCCTTGTCCGGGTATAGAAGTACTACTTCAGATAGATAAATCAGCTCAAAAAAGTATAACAAAAGATTCTGTTGCAACCATTAAGTGGCTGAGTTATGTCACAGCAGATTCTTATGTAGAAATTATATCAGGGGCTTGTCGTGAACAAACAGTGGAAGATGGTGACACAATAAAGAGTGCCGAGTCAATTGATTATACAAGGGCTGTTGAGAATGGGGTTAGTGCTGTGGAATCACTTTCAAAAATAGTAAAGAAGCTGGAAGAGGGAGGTTTTATAGATTCTTTAAATAACACTATGGAAGTACTGAATGAAAGCGCAAAGACTTTTCAAAAAGGTGATGGATTACTTTACTCCCTGGTCTACGATCCCAAAGGTAAGCAGCTTTTAGAAAATCTGACCGAAACCTCTGAATCCCTGAAAAAGATTTTGACAGAAATAGAAAAAGGAGAAGGTACATTTGGTGCCCTGATATCCGATCCTCAACTCTATGATAATCTCAACAGGCTCCTCGGCGGTGCCGAACGTAGTTTTATTTTACGCCGTTTAATCCAGAAGAGTATTGAGAAGGGGGAAAGATAAATGTTTATCCCTTAATCTATGTCTATCGATAAAATCTTATTGCTTTTATGATGCTTGAATTCCCATGTTCTATATGCTAAACTTTCCCCGCCTGCGGCTATCTCTTATAAGCAGACCACTGAATTTACCGGTATCGTCCTCTTACGGTTTGTGACATAGCAAACTTGCAAATATGGAGAACAATAAATGAAAAGGAGAAACAAAATTTTTGTCGTGCTTTCAGTTCTTTTTCCAATAATATCTTTCGCATCATCTACCCTTGTTAAAAGTGAATGTGCTGATAATTTATCGAAAGCTACAGCAGCTAAAAAAATGCAGAAGCTCCGGATGCCTTTTATCCTTAATAAAGGACAGACAGACGAGAAGGTAGCGTTTTACACTGAAAC
>CAZPUD010000080.1:0-14917 GCA_964589115.1 uncultured candidatus Brocadiaceae bacterium
ACAAGTTGGAGTAGAATAACCACGGAAGTACGGTGGGATAGAAGCGCAGAAAACAGGAATTACTTTTTGGACTTAGAATTATTTCCCTTATTTTTAGTTCCTGCATTTCCATGCTCAAGAAGCCTTATCCTTACCCACATCTTTTATGGAGTAGTACATAGTCAACATAATCTGTAATAATATGAGAATGTCCAAAAAGGTAGAGCTTGTCATTGCGAGGGCCTTTTCCGAAGCAATCTCTTAAGTATTTCAAAAAGGATTGCTTCGGGGAAAAAAACGCCCTCGCAATGACAGATACTATACAATCTATTATTAATAATTAAATTGACAATGTAGTAGGCTTAGTACTCCGTAAGGAGTAAACGGTAGTAAGCAGGCAATTTATTGCCTGTAATTGAATAAGAGAAAAACAAGTCCCATAGGGACGATTGAATTGTGCCTGTTTCTATAGTCCCTATGGGACTTACGTTATTAATTTAATCTAAAACAGGCAATAAATTGCCTGTTTACTATCAACATCTCTTACAGTGATGAAAAAGATGTGGGTAAGGATAAGTCAAGAAGCGGGGGGCATAGTAACAATTTTGCTCGTATATGTCAATTATTTTGTAACTATTTAGCTAAATAGTTACGATTATTTTGAAATAGATTGGGGGTTGAGGTGGCAAAAATTAAATAAGGTGATATACTATTATTGGGGGAACTAAAAGGTTTATGAGGTTAAACGTTCCTCAAGGTATAAAAAGTACGTTTTAATACCGTATGTTTTATATATCTTTCCAATTTCCCTTAGTTCCCCTCCATAAGGCCCTTTAAATTAAGAGTAACATTGAAATAAGACCCGTGCAGCAAAATTTAAAAAGTACATAAATCGCGCTGTAGGCTCTGAAATGTTACTGTTAGCCATATCTCCTTAACCCGATGGAAAAACAGAAAGGGGCATACGTAATGAGGAAGTATGGGAAATAGGCTGATATGCCGCAAAAGGCATATCAGCCTGTTTTTGTTTATAGTTATTACGCTATATTTTATATTTTCATCCCTGCAAGTTTCCGTTCAATCACTACCTATAATTTTTATTGCTTTTCACAATCGGTATGCTTATATTATTGACCTGCTTTAGAATAAATTAGTGGTAAAAAGGAATTTTTTAACACCACGAAGAACCTGGCGCGGCCTTTGGCCGCAACCAAATTCGAAATACGAAGCCGAAATCCGAAACAAATTCAAATGACCAAATTTCAAAAAAGAGAAACCGCAGATGACACAGATTTTGGTAGATGAGCAGATGGGTGGATGAGTAGATGAGTGATGGATTAAATACCCATTTACCCACTCCACCCATTTACTCGTCTACTAATTTATGTCTTCCTTCGTATCCTTCGTGCCCTTAGTGGTTAAAACTTTTTGGTTATGGCTACGCCACGCTATGAAGTCTGTGGTTTCAATCTCTTTTTATTACTAGTCTTAGGCTTCTCCCGGCTGATAATTATATTTCAGCGGCTTAAACCAATACATCCTGGTTCCCAAGTTCCCAATGCTCGAAAAATTTCGGGTAGCAAAATTCAAATTTACCATTTGCGCAAAGGAACGGATAAGACTCCCTTCCTATAAAGGTGCTGCCTTTCGCGGTGGTTTTGGGTATACCTTTAAACGCGTGGTGTGCGTAATGAGGGGTAAAGAATGTAATGACTGCATCCTGAAACAAAAGTGCATTTATTCGTACATATTTGAGACCCCGCCTCCGGAAGATACCGAGATACTCCGCCTCTATCCCAAAGTACCTCATCCCTTTGTCATCAAACCTCCTATTACGGAAAAGCAGTCCTTTGAACCTGGCGAATCATTATCCTTTCAGTTAGTTCTCATAGGTAAGGCGATAGATTACATTCCTTATTTTATCTATACCTTTACCGAATTGGGAAAGAAGGGGATAGGGCAGGGGAGGGGGAAATATGAATTGTTGGAGGTTGAAGGCATCGGGCTTAATGATGAGACTGTGCCGGTTTACAACCATAAAGACCAGGTACTTACCGGCCATTATCCCATAATACAGGCGCAGCAGATAAATACAGATTTACGGGAAGCGCACAGCGAAATAACGCCGCAGCCGAATTCTGGCAATCAAGGAGAACACAAGTTAAATTCCAATTATAAAAGAGAACGCCAATCCAGTTTTTCCTATCAAAGTGAACATAAAATAAATCTCCCCCATCAGGAAGAACATCAATTAAATTCCCTCTATCAGGGAGTACATCCACGAAATCCCCCCTATCAAGGGGGGACAAAGGGAGGTGTAAAAGGTACTTCACATGGAAGCAACCATACTAACAAAATAACCATATCACTGGTTACCCCGATGCGTTTACGCTTTGATAATCATATAACCGACAAAATCGAATTCCACATCCTCATCAGAAACCTCTTACGCCGCATTTCATCTTTATCGTATTTTCATTGTGATGAAAAGCTGGAACTGGATTTCAAAGGTCTCATTGAGAAGTCGAAGGTGGTAAATCGGACAGCATCTGATATTCAATGGTTTGATTGGAAACGGTATTCGACGAGGCAGGAGGAGTGGATGGCACTTGGGGGCGTTACCGGTACTATTTCTTATGAAGGGGATATATCAGTTTTTTCGCTATTGTTAAGGCTTGGGGAGTATGTGCATGTGGGGAAGGGGACGTCGTTTGGGTTGGGGAAGTATGAAATTTTTAAAACTACAGAGATTCTTAAAAAAGAACTGTCATGAAAAATAGCTAAATCTTCATGGAGAAAAAGATGGATGAAAAACAGAAAATAGACTACCAAAGTTTGATTTTGGGGGCTTTATTACATGATATTGGGAAATTTACTATCAAGCAGTTTTCCACTAAGGAACACAAACACCCTTGGTATTCTGAAGAATTTATTGAAAACAACCTTTATTATATAAAAGATAGCAATTGGGTTAATTTTGAATTGGTAAAACTATTTGCAAAACGTCACCACGAATACATGAAATTGCCAGACGAGTATCTGGTCCAAAAAATTACTGATGAACATAACCGAAAGTTAGCTTTCATAGTTAGCCGCGCCGATAACGCATCTTCTATGGAGCGAAGCGATCGTAGATTCGATGAGCCCTTCATAAGGAGAGAGTCTCAACGATTCCCTTTGGATTCTATATTTGGCGAGATATCTTTACAAGAAAAAGACTTCTATGGTAAAGATTGGTTTGACTATTATGAACATACTATCCCTTTAACACCGGAAAAGGCATTTCCTAAAAGAGTGCAGGGTAATAAAGCTTTATTGAATCAAGAAGATTACAAAGTACATTATGATGCTTTTGTTGGAGCCGTAAAGTCCATAAAACCCGATTCTAGTTTTAATAAATTTTACATTACATTGCTTTCACTATTAGAAAAATATTGCTGGTGTATACCAAGCGCAACTAATGAAAAGCTTTCTGATATATCACTCTATGATCATCTTAAAACTACATCTGCCTTTGCCGCATGCATGTAC
Source organism: uncultured candidatus Brocadiaceae bacterium (assembly GCA_964589115.1). GTDB lineage: Bacteria > Planctomycetota > Brocadiia > Brocadiales > Brocadiaceae > JBDIVL01. The sequence goes on from CAZPUD010000080.1 coordinate 3,511, forward strand.
CAATACCATTTAGAAAACAAATTCGATGAAACACTTATTAAAAAACATGGCAGTTATAAACTTCTACTTTTAGGAGGTGATTTAGCTGGTATCCAAAACTATATTTATCAGCTTAAAGGCACCACCAAACTTGCTAAAAGACTACGGGCCAGGTCGTTTTACATAACCATCCTTGTTGAAAGTATAATTCACTGGATTTTAAATAAATTTTCTCTTCCCATTAGCTGTTGTCTCATAAACGGAGGTGGAAAATTCCTCCTGGCGCTTCCCAATACAGAGTTTGTTAAGAAAAGCCTTTCAGAAGAAATCTCAAATGACATTAGTGATAAATTGTATAAAAAATATTTTGGTGAAGTATCCTTGAATCTAACGTGGCAAACCGAGGATGAGGATGAAACGAAAGATATTCAATTAACTGAATTTGGTTTCAAAATATACGATTTCTTTAAACACGCGGAAAAGATATATGATCAATTAGAAAAAGGAAAGTATAAGAAGTTTCAAAAGCTACTTTCTAAAGGGGTCGCTTGGGATACGGAAAAGTTTTTTATGAATGAAGAAATTTGGAAAGAATTTGGGGAAAAGAAAAAGGTTTGCCAGATATGTGGTAAATATCCCGTCGAATCTCCAAAAACTGCCGGGAATAATACAATAAAGACGTGTCATTTATGTAATCAGGATGAACAGATTGGGAAATTACTTCCACAAACAGGTTTTATTTCTTTTAGTAACAACAAAACAAATGGTAACAGTTTTCACATTTTTGACAATATACACGCTACTCTTTGGAGAAAAGATGATACCTCATGGGAAAATTCCGAATTCTACATGGTAAAGATATTACCATTCGAAATAGATAGCGATGAAAAAGATAATAAAGCAATGACTGATAAAAAACTATTATCTGGAATTTGTTATAATTTTTTAGCAAATCATATCCCGATTATTAAAGACGCTAAATATTTTACGGATGAGTATGGAAAATGGCTTGATAAGGAAGATAAAGAGATAAGAAATGGAGAACCATATTCGTTTAGTGCATTGGCTACCTTGTCCATGGATGTTGAGAGGGAAAAGGGCAGTAGGTTTATAGGGGTGTTAAAGGCAGATATAGATCGTCTTGGATTATTATTCGGGCGTGGTTTTAAGGGAGTCGGAAAAGAGAGAAAAAAAAGAAATATTGAACTAGATGGCAGAATAATACCACTGGATAGGGTTACTCCATCCCGCTATCTTACCATGAGCAGGATGATTGAACTATTTTTCTCAGGATGGGTACATCAAAGGTTAAGCAGCAATGGCCAGAATTTACCCATACAAAAGGATTTTAACAAAATTTACACCGTCTATTCGGGTGGGGATGATTTACTCCTTGTCGGACCGTGGGAAACAATTATTTATTTTGCAGATGAACTTTATAAAAAATTTAGAGAATTTACCTGTAAAAATGATGATATTACCCTCTCTGCCGGAATTGCCATCGTTAAACCAAAACTGCCTGTTAGCAAATGGGCAGTTATTGTAAATGAATTACTTGAAAGGTCAAAATCAGAAGGAAGAGATAGGCTTACTCTATTTAACACTACTATTAAATGGGAAGAATTAGGTGCGCTAATAGATTTTATGAATGTATTACATAAAAACATAGAAGGCAATAAGGATGGTGAGGGCAATAAAAACAAGCCTATCATAAAGATGGGTTTTTTATATAGATTACTCAAATATTATCGTCTTTATAAACGCGTAACTGATCATGGTGATGTGAGAAATCTGATATATCATTCCCAAATGTCATACGATATTCAAAGAAACATCATCAAAAAGTACTTGGATGGAATAGAATCGAGTAAAAAAGAAGGGGCAAAGGAGGAATTTATGAAAGATGAACTTTTAAGGCATTTGTTTCAACTATTAGAGCGGCAAGATATAAGAAAAAATGATTTACAGAATAATATAGAAAACAGGTTTATGGAAAGTATTACGATACCCGTCATGTGGACAATTTATAGGAATAGGGGGTGATAAACATGAATAATGGCTGGAAAGAAAAAGGATTTTACTATGAAGAAAAAAAAGAAGGCGATGGAAAACCAATAGAAAGGATTAAGACCCGATTGCTCCTTGATGATGCGAAAAAATGGGCAGAGAAATTTGTGAAAGCAAGACCAGAGTTAAAATCAGCACAAATTAGGCGATTTTACCATGATGTAAAGGCATTAGAGGCAAAAATAGAAGCATCAGGAGAAAGTGGTAATGGTATACTTTTTGAAAAACATTTACCACTCATTAAGATGTTGAAATCAAAAGTGGCTTATGCCTGTCCTAAAACCTTTGGTTTACGTAAGGTTCCTATGGAATTTAAGGAATTTATGGATGCCTGTATAGATGGAATTGAATATCAAAAAGATTTCAAAGCATTTACCTTAGTTTTTGAAGCAGTTGTTGGCTATTTCTACGGAGAAGGAGGTAGGCAAGCATGAGTAAAGAACCTGGATTAAAGCTATCAGGCTATAAGGTTATTGAAGGAATTATAACTTGTGAAACGGGACTGCATATCGGAGGTACCGCAGACAAGATTGAGATTGGAGGAATAGATAATCCTATTATAAGACACCCGATAACAAAACTTCCTTATATCCCTGGCTCTTCAATTAAAGGGAAGTTAAGAAGCCTGATTGAATGGCGGATGGGGAATTTTGCAGATAATGGCGACGTCCACGAATGGTGCGGCAATAACGGTTGTCCTGTTTGCAGAATTTTTGGGACCTCGACTGATGAAGCAAAAATAGGGCCTTCCAGGCTCATTGTAAGGGATGCACATCTTACAGAAAAATCTAAAGAATCATTGCAAAAAATGCAGGAAGAAACAGGCTTGGCATTTGTAGAAAATAAAACGGAAAACAGTATTAATAGATTGACTGCAAAGGCAAATCCCAGAACACAAGAACGCGTGCCTGCCGGTACAGAATTTAAGTTTGAAATGGTATACCGCATGTTTAATCTAAAGGATAATAATGGCAAAACTGACGAGACTCTTTATTCAAATGTTGAGGAAGGTCTAAAGCTAATCCGCATGGATGCGCTTGGCGGTTCAGGGAGTAGGGGATATGGGAAAGTAAAAATTGATATCCATAGCAACCATACATATAAAATTACAGAAAATGGAATTGAAGAGGTCAAAGGTGTTTGAACAATTCAGAACTTACAAAGTACAGATAAAAGTTGTCTCTTCTGTTGTAACCCCTTTTCATGCCGATACGATTTTTGGGACGATATGCTGGGGGATAGCCCTTTTGGAAGGACAGGATAAAATTAGAGAATTTCTTAGCCTCTATAGAAACAAAGAAACCGTTCCTCTGATTGTGTCTGACGGCCTTTTTGATGGTTATTTACCACGTCCTATCCTCGAACCACTTAGTCTCAAAAAATCTGAGGATTTAATAAAAGGCATCATTGGTGAAAACAACCCCGTAAAAACAGTAGACTATATTCAAAAGCTCAAGAGAATGAAAAATGTAAAATATATACCCATTGAATATTTTCAGAAGAATAAGGGGGTATTTTCACAAGATATCTTCTCAAAAGATTTTCTCAGTGGCAAGATAAAGGAATTCAAATTTACAGAAGATGCTTCCATACTGAGAACTTCTATAAATAGATATAGTGGCAAGGCAATGGAGGAGCGGCTTTTCTCTACTGATGAGATTTTTTATGATTCAAGAATAAATATCTACATAAAACTTAGAAATGTATTGAATTTAGATGGTAACTGGCTGAAAAAGATTTTCAACTACATTGAAATTAGTGGATATGGGGCAGATAAGTCAATGGGAAAGGGACAAATAAATGTAGAAAGTGTAGAAGAAAAAGATGACCTTCCACATTGCGACAATCCGAATGCCTTTGTTTCTCTTTCTTCATTTGTTCCAGACGAAAATGATCCATCCGATGGATGGTACACTCCCATTCTTAAGTATGGAAAGCTAGGTGAACATTACGCAAGCGCCCCTATCGATAAAATTATCTCAGGAACTCAAAACAGGATAGGGAAGAATCCTTTCAAGAGACCGCTCTTAATGTTTAGCTCTGGTTCTACTTTTCGAATAGAAAGTAGTGAGGAAATGATGCCCTATTACGGAAAGCTCGTAGAAAATATTCATTGGGATAACGAGATTGTCCAGTATGGTTTTGCATTTCCCTTGGGAATTAGATTGTAATAAACCTATTTTTGTTATTTTTAAATAATAACCTTATGAAAAGAGAGCCAACTGAAACTCAATATAATGAAATTGCGAAGTACATTGCAAATGATGATTGTATTCTGTTTCTGGGATCTGGGATTTCGAGAGGAAAAAAGGGTGAAAATGGCATTCCTGGGGCGGGAGAATTAGCAACAGTTTTATTTGATGAAATTGAAGATCGTAAAGCTCCACTTACCAAATATGAAAGAAGAAATTTGGCTAAGGTTGCTAATATATATAAAATAATTAAAGATAAAGCTAAACTGGATAATTTTATAAAAGACATATTTGAACCTATCAAAAACCCTTTAGACTTTCATAAGCTAATTGCACAATTACCATTTAAAATTATTATCACAACAAATTATGATTGCCTTCTTGAGAGACAATTTGAAAAGATGCGAAAGGAATTTATTCGGATTGTCAAACCTAAAGATTTTGATAATTGGGCAGAACAAAAAATAATTATCCTTAAAATACATGGGTGCGTAGAAAATGATAGAAGTTTAATAATTTCCGAAGATGATTATGTAAAATATCTATCAAACCCAGATTTATCATTGTTTCACGACGTATTAAAATACTTATTTGCTACAAAAAATGTTCTTTTTATAGGCTGTTCTTTGGCAGATATTAATATAAAAATGATTTTAGAAGTAGTAGAAAGGATTATAGGTCAGAGTGGGAGTGGCAAACAATATTACTTAATTCAGAAGAACAGAATTGATGATAGTTTAACCAATTATTGGAAAAACAAAAATATCGAAATATTTGAAATGAGTGGAGAGCGTTTTTTAAAAAAATTGATAAAATCTTTTAATACGCTAAAAATTGAGAAAAAGTTAGGGAATAAATTTAATTTTTATCTTAATAATTATAGATTAGAAACCCTGAAATTTATTAAAAGCAATATTCTCAAGAAATTTATTGAAGAAATTGAAAATGATTCTATATCTTTACCTGACTATAGATTCTGGAATCAACTTGTTGAAACTTTCAGGAACAAAGAAAACCAAAAAGAACTAGGCGAGCTTATAAAAAGGGAAAAAGGCATTGAAATTATTTTAAACGTTATTTCTCAGATAAACATAAGCGGCATTTCTAAAGAAATTATTATCCAGCTTAACGATCTGATGTTAAGGACAGACAATGAATCAACAAAAATATCAGTCTTGGATTACCTTTACAAAAATAATAAAGTCAATGATGAAACATTGCCTACTTTAGAAACGTGGATAAACAACTATCCTGAAGACAGTGAAATGGGAATGCTGCTATCTTCAGTGTTGAAGAGAAAACGTTAATTCCTTACTAAGAGTAATGGGGAGAATCCACTATGGAAGTTTATAAACTTTCTTTAGATATACTTACCCCCGTTCACATTGGAGATGGTGCAGAAATAGAACCTTATGAATATGTAATAAACGAGCAATTTCATAGGATTGATTTATCAAAATTATTATTGAACGTTTCTTCTGAAGATCAGAAACAATTCAATAAGTTATTAGAAACGGATATTATTACGTGTAGAGAATTTATTAAAAACAATTTTCAAGGAAAAGATTGCGTCATTTATTCCACGCAAGTCTCAGATGAGATAAAAGCCTTTTACAAAAGTAAAATTGCTGATCCTAGGAATCAATTACTCATATATCCTTTTTTAAGAGAAAATTCTGGTTTACCTTATATTCCAGGGAGCTCCTTGAAAGGAGCACTAAGAACGGCACAGATATTTTCATTACTTGAAAAAGATTATTCTGGTAAAGAATCCGGAGACATCTTAGAAGCCGTTATTCTTAAATGTGAAAGGGGTTGGCTGGATAGATCACAAGGATTGTTTATTACAAAAGGATTAGACCCTCAGAAAGATCCTTTTCGATGTATCAAAATTGCAGACATTACACTCCTAACAAATTCTACCATAATACAAAGGATAGGAACGGTAAATAAAAAGAACGATACCATTCGGTCGATGGATATTCAATTAATTAAAGAAACTACATCCTCTGAATTTACGGGCAAACCTTTATCCATATCTGCAGAAATACGATATGATAATCAACTCTCCAAAAAGAACAGAGATATTAAGAAAAAAATAACGATAGAAGAAATGATCAACTCGAATAAAGTTTTTTCTGGTAGGGTGATCGATTATGAATTAAAGAAATACTTTAATAATCATCCAACATCAGACATATATAAAAAATTAAAGGAACAATGGACTGAATTAAAAAGTAATGAGTTTATATTTAGATTGGGATGGGGAAGCAGTTATAACTCTGTGACTGTAAATCTTAAATTGTCTCGTCAAAAAACTGTTAAGACAAGAAAACTAATTAATGGACTTATACCTATGGGTTGGGTTAAAGGAAAGATTGAACATGTAAGCTAAAAAATAAAAGATTATGGGATGTGAAAATCGGGAAAAAGATAACTAAAAAGCGAGAATTTCTTATGTAAGACGAAATAGGGCAAGATGTGAGGATCATTGACCTGATGTAGAAGGGATTGAGACCTTAAGTTAAACGAAGGCCGAGAGATGAGAGACGAGGGACGACAGAAGAGGGACGAGGGACGAAGGACGCGTAGGAATCCTTAACCTTATGAATAAGGGATTGAGATTGTTTAGATTAGCCCATTATTTTAGTAATTTTAATGCTCCATACCATTTAGTTGATGAAATTAATATTATTACTATAATTGCTATGCTTAACATAGAATCACCTCCTTTCGTTTATTTGAAATTAGGAACAATACTTAAACAAATCGTAGAAATAAATTTCAAACCAAAGAAAGCTACATAAGTGCGGCCTGGTGAATAAGAGATTGGTTGAAATGCTTGACTTCTCGTAAAGGGGATTGAAACATAATTTCTTCAAGCGTTGAAATTTTATTGATAAGGTTGGAATGTTTAAATTGATGCAGAAGGGACGAAAATTAAGGAAGAATTGATGAATGAACAATGATCAATTTAAGAAATTGTATTTTATTTATAAGAAAGCGGAAGCGAATGTGGAAAATAAGGATAAGGCAGGGATTGAGATTTAATGGCTTCCGGACCGCTTGTTTACCGGGCAGATACGGCTGGCAAGATGGAAAACCCTTGTAATTCCTGCCCTTCAAGATAGGTATGCCGTGAAAAGCAGAAATGGCAAGGGTTTTCAGAGACTGTCTTAAAAGCCTGAATATGAGAGAATCTTCTATAAGTAATTGTCTTATTTATGCTTATATCAACACAAGATAAAGATGTTTGGGAAACAACGATTTCAGAATATACAAAAAGGTGAAAAGATTTGCTATAAGTCATTATTATTAATAGTCTTATAACTGAATTTTCGTGGAATAGGTGTTTAGTGCTTTATTTACAATGACTTATGTAAATTTTCCCATGCTAAGCCAGATAAAAAGGTGTGAAAAAATTGAGGTGTTTGGAAATGTCCTTTTAACCTATTGTCAAATAAGAACTTATATAGGAGGAGTTGCAATGACTGACCTGATTTAGAAGGGATTGAGACTTTAAGTTAAATGAGGGACGATAGAAGAGGGACGAGGGAGGAAAGGATGGAAAATGGGTGAAGGAAAGGAAATGAGAAGGATAAATAGTGTGAGGGATTTAGAGGTTTATAATATGGTGTTTGAGTCTGCAATGGAGATATTTGAGATATCAAAAAGATTTCCGAAGACAGAATGAACCATGATTTGATTATACCATCACGGGCAAACAAGTTTGTCCGTGCCACCCTCTCTAAACTATTGTTCGGTTTCATCTATTGAATACTATAGCCGATTTCTCTTCTATCGTCTGTTGTCCTTTATCATCTGTCGTCCTTCGTCCATCACATCATTAGGTCTCATGATGATGAAGACGAGTCGCCCTTTATTATCCAGGAAGCACTGAAAGGAGTTCATCTGATAGAGCCTGATAATGACGCCCTTTATGAGTGGTACACAGGGTGCTTCATGATACGGAGGAAATACGGTTCTGGAAGTCATTCCGTATGGAGATTATCCCTTGAAATAGAGCATGAATATTTATAGAATATTTATGCAATTAATATGCATATTATTGGAGAGAATATATATGTCAAGAACAACCATAACATTGCCAAATTCTTTGCTGAATGAATTAATGTCAGCCGTCGAGGCAAAGAGCAAAACAGAAGCGGTGATAAAAGCCATAAAAGATGAAATACGTACGAAAAAGCTGGAAAAGATAAAATCTATGGCAGGTAAGATGGAATTTATAAAATCAGCAGATAAACTAAGACACGAAGATGAAAGATTCGGATAAGGTTCTCGTTGACACTTCTGCCTGGATTGAGTTCTTCAGGAAAAAAGCACCTTACCACAAAACTATTATGGAACTAATAGACGGTAGTCGCATTTGCTGCACAGGTATTGTGCTTGCAGAATTAATACAGGGTGCAAAATCACAGAAAGAAGTTGATATATTGAAGGAATTCCTATATGTATTTGATTTTCTTCCTGAGCCTGTCGAACTATGGGAAAAAGCAGGAGAATTATCCTATGTACTACGCCAGAAAGGAAAAGCTGCCGGGCTTTCAGACTGTTACATTTCCGTGATGGCGCATACAAACAATGCGCAGATTTTAACCCTGGATAAACATTTTGAGATTATTGGGAAAGAGCTTGAATTAAATCTTTTTAATATAGGCAAACTCAAGGATTGAATCACGTCCATTCAGACAGAAAGATTAATGATCCTTTTCTTTACCAGATATTAAAGGATGCCATTGAGATTCCACTAAGAGACTGACTGAAAAGTCCTCCAGAGTGCTCCATGAGGAGCACAATATAAATAGAAACAACATCTCATACATATTTTAGCTCCAGAGGAGCGATATATTTTACTGAAGGCTGTTGTGACAAAATTATTTGATTAAGAAGTTTCGCCTAACGTAACCTGTTATTCTATAATGTGATATTTGAAAAAATGGAATGTAAAAGGTACATTTTTCTATGAGAAAAAAGCCAATTTTCAGGGAAAATAAGTGTATTTTGATAGGGAGTAAATTTTATGTAAGTGTTGAAATAAAAAGAGATAGTGTTAAAATGCTGTTGGAATGCTTGACCTGATTTAGAAGGGATTGAAACAGGTTTGTGTGTTAAAAACAGAAGGGAATGGCAATTGTTGGAATGCTTGACCTGATTTAGAAGGGATTGAAACGCGTGCTTTAAGCGATCGGTTTTTTCATCGCTTGAAGCAGTTGGAATGCTTGACCTGATTTAGAAGGGATTGAAACTCAATCTCGATTTCGGCCCGCCTCAGTTTCCAATCCACTCCTTCTGGTAATTTTCCTTCGGTCAGGTTGGAATGCTTGACCTGATTTAGAAGGGATTGAAACGGAAAAAGCAGGATGTTTCAGAGTTTGGAAAATGGCGTTGGAATGCTTGACCTGATTTAGAAGGGATTGAAACCGTAGAACCATCCCCTCCTGTGTGGGCGTGGGTGCGTTGGAATGCTTGACCTGATTTAGAAGGGATTGAAACACCTTGTCGCAAAGGATAAGAGGTACCACCTTCCCGTGTTGGAATGCTTGACCTGATTTAGAAGGGATTGAAACTTGGTGTGTGTTTTCACGTTGTAAAACCGAGAATAGTTGGAATGCTTGACCTGATTTAGAAGGGATTGAAACGGAAAAAGCAGGATGTTTCAGAGTTTGGAAAATGGCGTTGGAATGCTTGACCTGATTTAGAAGGGATTGAAACTCCTTGTCTTCCTCATTCCTATCCCTGAGGTTGTAGTTGGAATGCTTGACCTGATTTAGAAGGGATTGAAACGGTACGTCAAAGGTATTGTTGTGTCAAGCCATGAGTGTTGGAATGCTTGACCTGATTTAGAAGGGATTGAAACATTGCTGTAGAATAAGTAGCATCACCTCCAAGTTGGGGTTGGAATGCTTGACCTGATTTAGAAGGGATTGAAACTCACAGGCAAGGCAAACTTTAGCGGGGTGTCAATCAGGGTTGGAATGCTTGACCTGATTTAGAAGGGATTGAAACGTTGTTGCATTGCAGTAAATATATGATGCTTCTGTTGTGTTGGGATACTTGACCTGATGTAAAAGGGATGAGAGGCGATAGACGAGGGATGAGGGAGGAGGAGGGCGTGCTGAATCCGTTAATTATAGATGCGACTAAAAGGAGGGAAAATGGGCGAAGGAAAGGAAATGAAAAGGATAAATAGTGTGAGGGATTTAGAGGTCTATAATATGGCGTTTGAATCTGCAATGGAGATATTTGAGATATCGAAAAGATTTCCGAAGGAGGAGATTTATTCCTTAACCGACCAAATGTGCAGATCATCAAGATCGGTATGTGCTAATCTTGCCGAAGGCTGGAGAAAACGAAGATACAAGGCGATGTTCGTTAATAAATTAACAGATGCAGAACAAGAAGCGGCAGAAACCCAAACATGGCTGGAATTTGCGTTGAGATACAAATATATTAACAACGAAACATTTACAACACTGGACGAAAAATATGAACATATTTTTGCAAAGCTTGTTACGATGGAACGAAAAGCGGACTCTTTCTGCAGAGCTATAGCATCCAATGGATGAAATCTGACAGAATGAACTATGATTTGATTATACCATCACGGACAAACAAGTTTGTCCGTGCCACCCTTTCTAAACTATTGTCCGGTTTCATCTATTGAATACTATCGCCGATTTCCCGTCTATCGTCCTTCGTCCCTCGCCTCTCTTCTGCCGTCCCTCATCCCTCGTCCATCATCCATCGTCCTTCGCCTTATTGAATTTTAGAAAGATATTCAGTAAGATTTTCTGGTTTGTAGTCAGGATTTTTTTCATATCTAATTACTGCACAGGAATGAACTGATTCTTCAGCGTTTTCTGCCTTGCCTATGGGCCTGATGTGATCGCCGGTCAATCTGTAAAAACCCGTTTTCGAGTCCCTCAATTTCCCGTTCCAATTTCATCGATGGCAAGCGCCTGGTAGGCGTTGTCAACGTAACTGCTTAGTTTTACATCATGGAATTCAAGCCTAAGAAGTTTATTGATAAACCGTAATCCGTGGTTGGTCTTACTTTTCCTCTGTCTTTCTGGTCCGGGGTATTCCAGGTACCATCTGAACAAATTATGATGCGTTTAGACATATGATTGTAAATATTTAGCATTTAA
>CAZPUD010000081.1:0-14737 GCA_964589115.1 uncultured candidatus Brocadiaceae bacterium
ATGCTAAACGAATGGTTCAATCTACAAGATTGAACCAACCTTAGTCGCTGCCAAATGCAGCCTTATTTAATATAAAGGTATCCCCACTTAAATCACGTGCAGTATATTAAGTCAATTTGCTACTTTTTTCCACCTAATTTTCACGTAGATACCCTTGTGTTTGTTTGGTATATTGTATAAAGTAAGCCCTTAGCTACTCAAACATTGAACCCGAAATTGAAATCAATATGATAGGAATATTCATCAAAGTAATATGTATCCGTGTCTGGTTCAGTTATTCCCGGCAGAACCGAATGGCCATATTTATAGGTATTGCCTGCTTAATCTTCTCCTGGAGGACGTATGATGTTTATGCATACATTTATAAAGATGGCCTTATTACCGTTAAACATGAAGAGATGACTATTGTAAGAGACGGGCACCACGTCAAATTTAATCATCCTTTGCAATTATCAGAAGATGTTGTTAAAGGGATACTATCATCTGTTTCTTATGAAGAGAAAGGATTGCTAAGAAGGAAAGGCATCTTAAAAGTATTTCACAATGAGGAAATACGGAGATTGACGCCTTTGATCGTACAGGCATTTTCTACAGCAACACCATCAGAGGGCATTATTGTCTCTTCTTATTTTGAGCGTATTCCTTTTACTGACAGGCATAATTATTGTGTCATGTTTATTACAGATCACAGCTTTAATGTAGTCTTTAGCCGTGTACACAAATTTATGACATACAATGATTTTATGTCAGAAAAAAAAGAACGACTAACAACAAGAGAAAGTCCGGTAAAAAAAAGACGCAGCAGTTTTTGGAGACTGGTTCCATTATCAGGACAGCAATTGTCACCCGACCATGAGAACTGGCTTATTATAGACCTATTTGTAAAGGAGGCCCTCTGATGTCCTATACAACTCTTATATCTGCACAGGAACTGATAAACCATATTGCTGATCCTAATTGGGCGGTTGTGGATTGCCGTTTCTCATTGGAGGATGCAGAATGTGGTCGTCGTGATTATCTTAATGGGCATATTCCTGGTGCCATATACGCCCATTTGAATGAGGACTTATCCGGACAAATTATTCCCGGCAAGACCGGCCGTCATCCGTTGCCACCGAAAGAAAAATTTGTCGAAACCTTATCAAAATGGGGAATTGGTCCTGATATACAGGTTGTTGCCTACGATGATAAAGGCGGCTCAATGGCGGCCCGCCTATGGTGGATGCTGCGTTGGGTTGGACATGATGCTATTGCCGTTCTGGACGGAGGATGGCAACAATGGCAGAAAAATAATTATCCGGTAAAGAATGGTAAAGAGACCCGTAAATCAGTAACATTTACTCCTAAAACACGAAATAATATGCTGCTCAGTGCCGATGATGTATTGAAAGTATTGAATAATCCGGACTTTCGCTTGCTTGATTCCAGGAGTGCCGATCGCTACCGTGGTGAAAACGAAACGATTGACCCTGTTGCAGGTCATATTCCAGGTGCATTATCAGCCCCATTTTCAGAAAATTTGAAGCCGGATGGATGCTTTCTATCAAGCGAAGAATTAAAGGCACGTTTTCTCAAGCTCCTGGATGATATACCCCCTGAACGAACGGTCTTTTATTGTGGTTCGGGTGTTACTGCGACACACAATCTTCTTGCGTTGGCGCATGCAGGCCTTGGAGATGCGCGTCTGTATGCCGGTTCATGGAGTGAGTGGATTACTGATCCAAAACGACCGGTTGCAAAAGGTTCAGAGTGAGGATATGAATAGTATTTAGTGAATAGTGGATAGTTGAATGGTTAAATGGTCAGATGGTTAATAACCATTAAGCCATTTATCTACTATCTACTATTCACTATCAACTATTTCTAATCATTTACTTCTTAAACAGGCTTTGATGAATCAATGAGCGCCCTGTATTCCAACTCATATATAGCAGCCTTCTCTTCCATTCCCATTTTCCTGTAAAATTCGACTAATCGCTCGAGAGCGCCTTCCTTATCGTACTTCCTGTTTGATATTTCCAGTGCCTTTAGGAAAAACTCCTCTGCTGTCTTTGTTTCTCCGAGGGTGTACATTGTATCGCCAGCCATTATCGTTACCCAGACATCGCTGGGAAACTTCCTCATATTTTCCCTTATTTGTTTCATGGCCTCTTCCCTTCTCCCGGCATTTGCCAGGATACAACCAATATCTCTAAGAAAGATCTCCGGATATGGAGAAATCTCTGCAAACCAGCGTCCTATACTTACCGCTTCATCGATTAATCCATTCCGTTCAAATTCGAATGGTATATCCAGCAAAAAACCTTCAAAGTTATGGTGTGTATATTCATTAACTTTGCGGTAAAGTTCGGTGTCAGGACTACCGTCTTCCTTATAAAAATCATGATATATTCTTTTTATCCTTTTGTAAATATCCAAAAGTACAGTTTGATTGAGTTCATTAAAATTGTTATCGTAGATATCAATTGTATCATAGATAAAGTCTGATAAAATCTCAGGACATTTTATATGGTCAAGATGCCTTTTCCAAAGCTCAAGGGCAGCTTCGAAAAGAAAATCATATGATAAATCCTGTAAATAAGGTAATCCTGACCATGTTTCGGCCAGTGCAGTCGGTGTTCCGTTTCTTACAGCAGCGTTTTTGAATTCATTAATACCAACCTTTATTCCCATGCCATTAAGTCCATTCAAGATATCCTGGTCTGTCATATCGTGTATGTTATCAATATTGTTTTGATGATTAATCATTTAATTGTCCTTTGTAAGAAAATAAAAATAACGTAACTTTTAGCTCTTGAAAAACTCCAGCAAGGTCAACATTTTTCTGTATTACGCAGAGGCGAAGCATTTGCCGGATACCATAGTGAGGCGTATCCTTGCATATAGTATAAATACTTCGTTCCTACCTTGAAAACGATACAAGAATGCTGGTTCTTCTTTCAATGGATTAAATTGTTACAAGCCACATTGTTTTAACATCATGTATATATTGACCCAGAGGGGTATTTTTGGCAACTAAAAGTACCAATAACCAGATAACAAAGAAAAAGAAATCTTACCACGCAATGTTCTTTATTTTGTAATATAATTATTTGAGAGTATAGAAGGGTATCCAGTACAGAAATAGTTTTTGGATAACTTCCAGAAATTCCGGTACATTGAAACGTGCCGTGGCACATCGTTGTGACAACACACTTCTGTGATATGTCACATCATGCTGTTTCCATTTTATGAACCGGCCTCTCTTTTCCCCATCATATGAATCTTTTTTATTATTAAAACAGCAGTAAAATCCATTTTTCCCCTGCATGGTATGTTTTTTGTTATCTAGTGTATGAATAAAAACTTGCAAAAATTGGCATTTAGAATCCTTCTATACTGTTATTCTGAGATTGGCTAAAGAGGCTGTCTGAAAAGCTCATATCAATGCTTGAAATTTATTCATTTGGCGGATTTTACTCTGCTTAATCCATCCTATTCACTATACAATCATAGATAAGGTGGGTTAAACGAAGTCAATCCACCATTGCACCTACTCCTTCAATTTGTCCGGCAAAAATTTTCCAAAAGTAGACCATTCTGGGATTTGCCAAAAGTTACAGAAACCGGCTTTTACGGTGATGGAAGGGTACGGGAAATATATTTTTGAAAGATTATTGTATGGATGAAAAAAAAGACCTGGAACAATTGAACCGCGGAACCATAGTCTCAATACGGGGGAGCATAATTGATGCACATTTTCCCGATAAGCTTCCAGGAATTTATAACCAGCTTAAGGCAGGTGATCAGGGAAATGTTGTAATCGAAGTTGTACTTCATCTTGATCCGGGAACAGTTCGGGGTATTGCCTTGACACCAACGATAGGGTTATACCGTGGGGCTGCCATCTTTGATTTAGGTAAGCCCCTTATGGCTCCTGTTGGTAAACAGTTGTTATCGAGGGTATTTAATGTATTTGGAGAGACCATTGATAAAAAAGAAAAACTTAAAGATGTTGAATGGCGTTCTATCCATCGGAGACCATTACCATTATCTCAGCGGACTGTTACCCAGAAAATTTTTGAAACTGGTATTAAGGCTATAGACCTCCTTTCTCCTTTAGAGCAAGGTGGAAAAGCAGGTATGTTTGGAGGTGCCGGTGTTGGCAAAACAGTTTTAATTATGGAGATGATCAATAATATGGCAAAGCGGTACCATGGAATTAGTCTATTTTGTGGTATAGGAGAACGCAGCCGCGAGGGGGAAGAAATTTATCGGGAAGTACAGGAGGTTGGTGTGTTAGATAATGCCATACTGATCTTTGGTCAAATGAATGAACAACCGGGTGCTCGGTTCCGGGTTGGGCATGCAGCACTTACGATGGCTGAATATTTTCGCGATGAGGAGGGACGTGATGTATTACTTCTCATTGATAACATCTTTCGTTTTATTCAAGCCGGTGCTGAGGTCTCCGGTCTGCTGGGGCGGATCCCTTCCCGCGTTGGATATCAGCCAACGTTGGAAACAGACCTTGCCGAACTTGAAGAGAGGATTTCCAATACCCAATGGGGCGCTATTACTTCAGTTCAAGCCGTATATGTCCCCGCCGATGACTTTACTGATCCCGCAGCGGTACATACTTTTGGTCATCTTTCTGCGTCGGTAGTGTTATCCCGTAAAAGGGCGAGCCAGGGGCTTTATCCTGCGATTGACCCGCTGCTGTCAGGCTCAAAGATGTTAACACCAAATATCGTGGGAAACAGGCATTATAGTACAGCACAGAGCGTCAGACGAACCTTGGAAGAATATGAAGAATTAAAAGATATTATTGCTATGCTCGGACTTGAAGAACTCTCCCAAAATGAACAGAAGACGGTGAACCGCGCACGGAGATTAGAGAGATTTTTGACTCAGCCATTCTTTACTACAGAACAGTTTACAGGCCGTAAGGGCAGAATGGTTAGTTTGGAAAATGCGCTTGATGGTTGTGATCGTATATTAAACGACGAATTTGCTGATTATTCAGAAGAATCGCTCTATATGATAGGAAACATAAGTGAGGCAAAAAAATCTTGAAGCTGAAAATACTACTGCCTACGCAGGTACTTATTGATCAGGAAGTAACCAGGGTAATCGCCGAAGCAGAAAATGGATATTTTTGTCTGTTACCAAGGCATGTTGATTTTGTGGCTGCACTTGTTCCTGGCATTCTATCATATGAATCCCGGGAGGGAAAAGAGGAGTTTCTTGCCGTTGATCAAGGGATTTTGGTGAAATCAGGTCCAGAAGTCCTTGTTTCTACAAGGAACGCAATACTAGGACCTGATCTGGGGAGTTTAAAACGAACAGTAGAAGAACAGTTTCATGTCCTGAGTGAACAAGAAAAAAAAGCCCGTTCTGCGATAGCAAAAATGGAATCCAGCTTCATCCATCAATTTTTGAGGTTCAAAGGGTGAAACTGGACAGTGAGTAAGGTGGATTAAGTGGAGCGAATCTACTAACACATGGTCAACATAATTGCTAGTAATAGATCATATGGTATCTGTCATTGCGAGGGCGTTTTTCCACGAAGCAATCCCCTTATTTAGAGTTTCTAGTTTCTAGTTTAGAGTTTCGAGTTCAAACTCTAAACTCCAAACTCTAAACTCTAAGAGATTGCTTCGGAAAAAGATCCTCGCAATGACAAGCTATGCCTCTTTGGGATATTCCCATATCGTTTACAAATTAAATTGACTATGTACTAATTGGATCAATCCCAGGCATGAATATGAACTTTTCATACATTCTCTGAATAAGTTAATAGAGATATTTTTCACAGGTATATGGCATAGAACATGGTAAGAGAAAATGAGCATTTAGAAGAATTTAAAAAAAAGGTAAAAGCTAAGGAGATTCGCAGGATAAAGGGCAGGCAGGAAAAAAAACAGGGTATCTTATACGGGTTAGGGATGTTTGGCATGGTTGGCTGGTCTGTGGCAATTCCTACTGTTGTTTTTGCAGCGATAGGGTTATGGATCGATAAGACCTGGCCGGGCAGATTTTCCTGGACACTCATGCTCCTTACTGTTGGCCTGGTTATCGGATGTCTGAATGCGTGGTGCTGGGTTCGAAAGGAGAGTAAAGGTGGTTAGTCCATGGAAATTATTACAACAGAAATTTTACTTGCAGGTATGGCAATCATCCTTGCTATCCTTGCCAAGTACGGTCTCTCCAGGATTAAAATTTCTCCAATAATTGGATATCTGGTATTGGGATTCCTCTTAAGTTTGTTAGCCAGGCATTGGGAATTTTTAACGGTAGAAATACGGGGGATTCTTAAATTTTTAGCGAATATTGGTCTGATTGCCCTGTTATTACGTGTTGGACTTGAGAGTAATATCGTAGGCCTTTTGCATCAACTTAGTTATGCAAGTGTAGTTTGGATTGGCGATATTTTAATCAGTGGTACATCGGGATTCATTGTTGCTTATTATTTTCTTGATATTTCTGTCATTCCCAGTCTTTTTATTGGAACAGCGTTTACTGCAACAAGTGTAGGAGTATCTGTAGCGGTATGGCAGGAATTAAATGCTCTCAAATCACCAAACGGTGGACTACTCATTGATGTAGCAGAAATGGATGATATTTCCGGTGTCATCCTTATGTCACTGCTGCTTGCTACGGTTCCAATATTGAAGGGAGGCTCTAGCGCCTCTTTACCATTAGTCATTGGTGAAACTACAGGAATGCTTTTGATTAAGGCAGTACTCTTTGGGGCATTTTGTGTAGTATTTTCCAGATATGCTGAAGAGCCAATAACAAGATTTCTAAGAGAGATTAAACCTGCTCCCGATCAAATGCTTGTAGTTGCAGGCATCGGTTTTGTAATTGCAGCACTGGCGAACTGGCTTGGGTTTTCCGTTGCTATTGGTGCATTATTTGCAGGATTAGTATTCAGTCGGGATCCCAATGCAGTGAAGATCGATGCCTCTTTTGGTTCATTATTTGAATTTTTTACTCCTTTTTTCTTCATTGATATTGGACTGGGGATTGATCCTGATTCTTTATTTGTGGCATTAGGTATTGGTATAGTCTTACTTATCACATCCATAGCAACAAAAATAGTAGGACCGGGGATGCCGTTATTTTTTATGAAAGGATTGAAAAGTACAATCCTTATAGGAATAAGCATGGTACCGCGGGCAGAAATTGCTATGGTAATAATGCAACAAGGACGCAAGCTCGGTGAGTGGGCAGTACCCCCTTACGTATTTTCAGCAATGGTATTAATATCGGCTGTTACGTGTATAATTTCTCCACTTATCCTTAGAATACTTCTGATACGATGGCCTCAGAAGGAGGAAAAATGAAATATGTCGTACTTATCATATGTTTTTACATACGATAATATTTTTCTTGTATTACAATTCACTACCGGTATCGGGATCAGCATTCTCTACTATGGTAGTTTATGGTTTACAATTCAAACACTTCCATTGGTTCGCCGCCCTAAACTTTTTATGCTGGGGAGTTTTATTGGGCGTATGGTTATTATTTTATCTGCATTATATCTTGCTATTGTGAATATGGATGGCCGTTGGGAAAGACTCCTGGCATGTATGTTAGGATTTCTTCTCATGAGGACATGTCTCATTCGTTACTGTTTCAATCCATCAGTATTTTCAGTAAAGGATAAAAAATAGTATGGAGATAAATCCTGACTCAATTATATTCTGGAAATGGACGTTTTTTAAGGTCAATTCGACCCTTTTCTATAGCTGGATCGTTATGGTAATTTTGATTTTTACCGCATGGCTGGCTACAAGAAACCTTAACGAAGGATATCAATTATCCCGATGGCAAAATTTTCTTGAGGCGATAGTAAGTTATATGAGAAACCAAATCCATGAAACTATTCGAGAGAAACCAGATCCGTTCTTGCCCTTTTTAGGTACATTATTTTTATTTATTTCAGTCTCAAATCTTTTAAGCTTTGTACCTGTCTACCATCCTCCAACAAGTTCTTTCTCTACTACCGCAGCACTTGCCATATGTGTCTTTTTTGCTGTTCCTGTGTATGGTGTCAGACAACGGGGCTTTACCAAATATTTTAAACATTACATAGAACCCACAGTTTTTTTATTGCCATTTAATATCATAGGAAGATTCTCACGTACCCTGGCCCTTGCTGTCCGTCTCTTTGGAAATGTGATGAGCGGAACTATAATCATTGCTGTCTTAATATCAATTGTACCTTTGTTTGTTCCCATATTAATGCATGCGTTGGGATTGTTAATCGGACAAATCCAGGCTTACATTTTTGCTATACTTGCGGCAGTATACATTGGATCCGCAATTAGGACTGTCTAGAGAAGGGTGATTATTCAGGATTTTGAATAATAAAAAAGATCAGGCATATAACAAGTTATTAGAAGAAAGGAGATGTGCGGAATGGAAGGTATAAATTATGTCGGCATAATATCTATTATTATTGCAGGGTTAACGATTGCCATAGGTTCTATTGGTCCGGCTCTGGGAGAAGCCAGGGCATTAGCGCAGGCAATGAGCGCCATTGCACAGCAGCCCGATGAATCCGGTACTATTACGAGAACCTTATTTGTAGGACTTGCTATGATAGAGTCTACAGCTATTTACTGTTTTGTTGTATCAGTGATTCTGATTTTTGCTAATCCATTCTGGAACCATGTGGTTGGACAGGCAGGAAAATAATACATGGAAGTTGATCTCTTCACGCTTATAGCTCAGGTAATTAATTTCATTATCCTTGTAGTTGTATTGAAGTATTTGCTATACAACCGCATTATAAAAGTTATGGATAAACGTGAGGAAAAGATCGCATCCGAGATGAAGGAAGCTGAACAAAAAAAAGAGGAGGCAGAACGGAATGCTGAGATTCATAAAAAAAGACTGGAAGAATTAGATAAGAAACATGAAGAGATGACGGCAAAAATGAAAGAGGAGGTTGAATCAATACGAAAAGATTTACTGAAAGAGACACGTGATGAAATAGATGATATCCGGGCTAAATGGTATGAGACAATCCAACGGGAGAAACAGACATTCCTGGATGACCTTCGCAGGAAGGCCGGTGAAGAGGTTTATGCGATTGCCCGTCGTTCTCTTGCAGATTTAGCCGATGCTGATTTAGGCCGGCAAATAATTAATGTCTTTTTAAAACGAATGCAAGAATTAGATGAGCAGGAAAAGAAGCTATTGAAAGAATCTGTCCGTAAATCAGATTATGAAGTTGATATATCCAGTGCATTTGAAATTTCGCAAGAGATGCGACAAAAAATGGTTCAGGAAATAAAAAATCAAATTGCAAACAACGTCGATGTGCAGTTCAAGGTATCTCCCGATTTAATCTGCGGGATTGAGCTGGTGGCTAATGGAAGAAAAATTGCATGGAATCTGGGGAATTATCTGAATTCCCTGGAAGAGAGTTTATCCAGTGCCATTGAAGAAAAAGTAAAAAAGAAACAAGAGAAAATAAAAGAATACAATGGTGAAAACAAATAAGGATAACGGAGAGTTAAAAGCTGCTCTCGGTGATACATTTAAAATTATTAATAGATTGCTTCTGGAGCATACTGCAAGACTTAAATCTGAAGAAATTGGCAAGGTAAGCTACGTAGGGAAAGGTGTTGTACACGTGAAAGGATTGTCTGCGGTTAAATATGATGAATTAATACGTTTTCCAGGAAACAGGATGGGAATAGCATTCAACCTCGATCCCGAGGAAATCGGGGTTGTATTGCTGGATAAATCAGAGGCGATACAAGCAAATGATGAGGCGTATCGTACGGGGCGGGTTTTAGACGTGCCTGTAGGTGAGGCCCTTCTGGGACGTGTGGTTGATTCGTTAGGACGTCCGTTGGATGAACGGGGACCTCTCCATACTTCGCAGAGGAAGCCCGTTGAGCGGGAAGCTCCGGGAATACTTGAACGTGATCCTGTAAGTGTTCCCCTCCAGACGGGTATTCTGACAATAGATGCCCTGATCCCTATTGGCAGGGGGCAGAGGGAATTGATCCTTGGTGACCGCCAAACGGGCAAAACTTCTATTGCAGTGGATACAATAATCAATCAGAGAGATAAAGGCGTTTTATGTGTATACTGTGCCATTGCACAGAGAAGTTCAGGTGTTGCGAAGGTAATAGACGATTTACAACAACATAATGTAATGGGAAATTGTATAGTGGTGGTAGCCAGCGGAGAAGATCCGCCCGGTTTGAGATTCGTTGCCCCTTATGCTGCGACAACTATGGCAGAATATTTTATGGAACAAGGAAAAGATGCCCTTATTGTATACGATGATTTAACACGCCACGCGCGTGCTTACCGGGAACTATCCCTGCTTCTTCGCAGACCTCCTGCACGTGAAGCATATCCGGGTGATATATTCTATGTCCATTCGCGTATGCTCGAACGATCTACCCATTTACGCGATGAATACGGCGGTGGTTCTTTGACTGCACTACCGATTATTGAAACTCAGGCTCAAAATATATCTGCTTATATTCCAACCAATCTTATTTCTATCACTGATGGTCAAATTTACCTTTCTCCTGGATTATTTAGTAAAGGAGTTTTGCCACCTCTGGATGTCGGAAAATCAGTATCCCGTGTGGGAGGAAAAGCACAATTACCAGCGTATCATAAAGTTGCCGGTAATTTACGTCTCTCATATTCTCAATTTGAAGAACTGGAGTCTTTTGCCCGTTTTGGAACCAAACTCGATGAGAGGACACGGAAAACACTTGAACGGGGTCATCGTATCCGGGAAGTTTTAAAGCAGTCGAGATATGACCTTATGCCGGTCCCCGAGCAGATTGTTGCTATTTTGACAGTGACGGAGGGTCTTTTTGATAACATTCCCATTAACAAGATAGACAATGCTGAAAAGTATGTTAGAAAGGTAATCCGGGAAGAATTAACCGATGTAAACAGGCGGATTTTAAAAGGAGAAAAATTAAACGACGATGACAAAGAAGCAATTCTTAGTGCAGCAGAAAAGGCGATAGAGCCTTTGCAGGAAAAAGAGGAAAAACCGGAACAGTGATAAAGATATATTAAAATAAATCCTTAATATTGAGTACTGAAAGTTCTCTATAAAAAAAATTAGGTCATGGATTGTAGTACGGATTGAACACAGATCACGGTTTCCGTTTTTCGGGTCACGGGTAACGGGTCACGGCCCTGCTTTATCTGTGTTAATCCATGGCTAACAAAACAGAGTAATACTGTAACTATCCCTATGGTTTTGCTATTCGGTTATACCGGGAAAAATTTTATGGAAACACTAGAGTCATTAAGAGGAAAACTAGGAAGTACTCAAGAATTACAATCGATTGTGAAAACAATGAAAATTATGGCTTCAGTCAATATTCGGCAATATGAGAGGGCTGTGAAGTCGCTTACAGAATTTAACCGGGTTGTGGAATTGGGATTTCAATTTCTCTTGAAAAAAGAACCGGAGAGAGTGATAGAGGGCGTTCAAACACGTGGAGGTGCTTTCTGTTCGGTAGTTTTTGGTTCTGATCAGGGCATGTGTGGGCAGTTTAATGATAGAATCGTGTCCTTTGCAATGAACAAAATGAGCGAGATTCAAGAACCGGAAAACAGGACCGTTTTAGGTGTAGGTGTACGGGTTACTGCACGTCTTGAGGGGATAGGGCAGCGCATAGAGGAGCAATTTTCTGTTCCGGGATCGGTTGAAGGTATCACACCAGTGGTTCAGGAAATTTTGATTAAATTAGAAGACCTGCGTTCACGGAAGGAAATTGACCGGATTGTAGTTTTTTATCATGAACGGTTATCCGGTTCGACATATAATCCCCGCATGGTATATCTTCTTCCCCTCGGCGTTGAATGGCTTCAGGGTTTGGAAAAAAAAGAATGGCCTACGCGAACACGGCCAATGTATACCATGGATTGGGACCGGCTATTTTCGGCGTTGATTCGTCAATATCTCTTTTTTCTGCTGTATCGTGCATTTGCTGAATCACTGGCTAGTGAGAATGCGAGCCGTTTATCTTCTATGCAGGCTGCTGAAAAAAACATTCAAGACCGTCTTGAACAGCTTAGAGCAGAGTTTAATCAGCAGCGCCAGAATTCGATTACTTCAGAAATAATGGACATTGTTGCCGGCTATGAGACACTGAGATAATATACGGATTTTTTTCTCTAAAGGTAATCTCAAAACCTCAATTTAGTATCTATAATTATTTGAAAATAGAGTGCTTATAAGTATAGCAATTTTCTCGTTACATATGCCTATCCGGGGTGGCACTGACAAACTTTGTTTGTCAGTGTGGTATATTCCATACCCATGTGTGCATTCAAACAACACGGACAAACAAAGTTTGTCCGTGCCACCCGGCCTGGATTATCTAAAGATACAGAATGTATAGGGAACATTAAACATAGAAATAGATTTTGGGATAATTTCTAAAAACTATGAACGAATGAAAAAAGTAGTTACCTTAACAATGAACCCCACAATCGATACCAGTTGCAGTGTCGATTACGTGGTCGCTGAACGAAAATTGCGGGGAAAATCTCCTAAATGTGAGCCCGGGGGAGGAGGCGTAAACGTTTCCAGGGCAATGAAAATACTGGGAGGAGAATCTGCAGCTATCTATACTGCAGGAGGGCCGATTGGCCAGATGCTGCAATCCTTGCTTGATGTGGAGAATATCAATCATCATCCGGTTTCTATTGAAGGGATGACACGTGAAAATTTTATTGTGCTTGAAGAATCGACAGGACGTCAATTCCGATTTGGTATGCCGGGACCAACCCTCCGGAATACAGAATGGAAGAGATGTTTGGATGAGTTGGCCTCTATCGATCCAAAACCGGATTACCTTGTTGCAAGCGGGAGCCTTCCACCAGGTGTACCTCACGACTTCTATGCACAGGCAGCTAATATAGCAAAAAAAGATGGCATTAGATTTGTGGTTGATACATCGGGAGAAGCACTGCGCCTGGCAGCAGATGAGTATGTGTATTTACTTAAACCAAATATGAATGAACTTCAGTCTCTTTTGCAGGAACAGATCAGCAGTGAACAAGAGTTGGTTTCAGCGGCAAAGAGGGTTATTGAAAAGAAAAAGAGTGAAGCCATAGTAGTCTCTCTTGGTGCCTCCGGTGCATTATTCGTAACTAAAGACATGTATGAATTTATCCGGACACCGATTGTACCAAAAGTAAGCCGGGTTGGTGCCGGGGACAGTATGGTTGCAGGCATAGTGCTCAGTCTTGCAAGGGGCGATTCCTTAAGGGAAGCAGTCCGTTTTGGTATAGCAGCAGGAACTGCTGCTGTAATTACCCCCGGGACAGAGCTGTGTCGCAGAGAGGATACCGAACGATTATATAAACAGATAATTTCAAGAGTAAATGAGGCAGAAGAGGTGTCACATGATAGAAAACCACAGGCTTGTTAAAGTTGAAAATTATGAAAAGTTCATTGGAAGTGAGGCGGTAGACCGGATTTTAGAAAAAGCCGAAAAACTCAGGGATCTCCATGTGGTTCATGTAAACTCGACATACTATGGGGGAGGTGTGGCTGAAATGCTGTCGTCTTTGACTCTTTTAATGCACAGTGCAGGAATCAAAACCGGGTGGAGGGTAATTCAAGGATCCCCGGATTTTTTTACAACAACCAAAAAGATACACAATGCCCTGCAGGGTGGGAAAATTAACCTGACAGATCGTAAGCTGAAGATATATGAAGATGTTGTGTATGAAAATGCCCTGCGAAATCACCTGGAACATAATATGGTAATTATTCATGACCCTCAGCCTCTTCCCATGGTAAGGCATTATAAAAAAAATGGACCGTGGATCTGGAGATGCCATGTTGATCTGTCAAATCCTCATAGAGAACTATGGGATTATCTGATTCCTATTGTAGAAAAGTATGATGCCGTAATCCTCTCAATTAAAGAATATCAGCAGAAATTGAAGACTCCGCAGTTATTTTTTCTGCCTGCGATAAATCCCTTTTCAATAAAAAACATAGAGATGCATGAGGCGGAAATCATGGAACGTTTAAACCATTATGATATTCCAACTGATCTCCCTCTTGTGGCACAAATTTCCCGTTTTGACCGATGGAAAGATCCTGAAGGCACCCTTAGGGCATTCAAGCTGGCTAGAAAAGAGGTGGATTGTACCCTTGTACTCCTTGGTAATATCGCCACCGATGACCCTGAAGGCGAGGAGGTGTACGATTCTTTAATCAAGAACCGGGAAGAGCGTATTATAATAATCTCCAATCAGGATTCAGCACTGGTAAATGCCCTTCAGAGAAAGGCGGCTGTTGTTATGCAAAAATCGATTAGGGAGGGTTTTGGCTTGACCGTAGCGGAGGCTATGTGGAAGGGCACTCCGGTAATTGGTGGAAATGCCGGTGGAATACGTTATCAAATCGAGGATGGGGTAAATGGGTACCTGGTATCGTCAGTTGATGAAGCAGCAGAAAGGCTTGTAGGGTTACTGAAAAATAAACAGTTACGCGAAGAGATGGGTAAAAGGGCAAGAGAAACGGTAAAAAGTAGATTTCTTATGATACGCCTTTTAGAACAGTATCTTGATTTGTTTGG
This sequence comes from uncultured candidatus Brocadiaceae bacterium, assembly GCA_964589115.1. Classification (GTDB taxonomy): domain Bacteria; phylum Planctomycetota; class Brocadiia; order Brocadiales; family Brocadiaceae; genus JBDIVL01. The sequence continues at coordinate 14,589 of CAZPUD010000081.1, forward strand.
ATCATTTGAAACCGTTTATCTGCTCAAAAAACCCATCTCTGTATAGTATATTCCAAATAGTATTCCAAATATAATTTTGAAATATTTGGCAAATATTTACGAATTACGATTTTAGATTTACGATTTTTTAAATCCCAAATTCCAATAAA
>CAZPUD010000082.1:0-14734 GCA_964589115.1 uncultured candidatus Brocadiaceae bacterium
TGATAAAGGTGGAAGCGGTACTGCGATTGGAACAGACAATTGGGCAGTTCCAGATATAAGCCTGACAGATGGCAGCAACGTAATAACCGTAACGGCAAAGGATAATGCAGGCAATACAGCTACAGACACAATAACGGTGACATATAATGCCGGTAGCGCGCCTACGGCGACGACAGGTTCGGCAACAAACGTCACGTCAAATTCTGCAACGCTAAACGGCATGGTAAATCCAAATGGCCTGTCTACTACGGCATGGTTTGAATATGGGCTGAGCAGCGGGACATATGGTAATAAAACATCCACACAAACGGTAAGCGGGACGAGTGATACTTCAATAAGTATTGGCGTAACCGGCTTATCGGCTGAGAAAACCTATTATTACAGGATCGCAGCAAAAAATGATGCCGGTACAACGTATGGAAGTGAAGGTACGTTTAAGACTTCTCCCACATCGTCATCTACGACTTCCCGGATATCGGCTGGAGGTTATCATAATCTTGCCATAAGATCAGATGGTACGGTTTGGGCCTGGGGAAGTAATTATTACGGAAATTTGGGAGACGGAAGTACTACAAACAGATTAACGCCTGTGCAGGCAAAGAATAGTGATGGTAGTTCCCTTAGTGAGGTTATAAGTGTTGGTGCTCCACATGGTAACGACTATTATCACAGCCTTGCACTGAAGTCAGACGGTACAGTCTGGGCCTGGGGAAGTAATTATTATGGACAGTTGGGAGCCGATGATACGGACGTAACTGATACATATTACATCTCTTATAGTTACTATCCAATACAGGTAAGCGGTCTCTCCGGGGTCGTTGCCATTGCATGTGGAAGGAGCTTTAGTGTCGCCCTGAAAGAAGATGGTACTATCTGGACGTGGGGATATAATGGATATGGGCAGTTGGGGGACGGCACTACTACAAATAGAAATACCCCGGTACAGGTAAAATCCATCAGCGGGGTCATTGCCATCGCGTGTGGGCGTGATCATTGCCTTGCCTTGAGGTCAGACGGTACAGTCTGGGGATGGGGATTTAATAGGTATGGACAATTGGGAAATGGTGCAGGAGGTGATTGGAGTGCCAATACCACACCGGTAAAGGCAAGTGGTTTAACGGGTGTTATTGCCATTACTGGTGGGGGTGATCATAGTTTGGCCTTGAAGTCTGATGGAACAGTTTGGGCATGGGGGGCAAATTGGAATAGTCAGTTGGGAGATGGTACTACTACAGATAGACAAACACCTGTACAGGTAAATTCGATTAGTAATGTGGCTGCAATTGCTTGTGGAGGTGACCACAGTTTGGCCTTGAAGTCTGATGGAACAGTTTGGGCATGGGGATATAATTATTATGGTCAGTTGGGAGATAATACCACTAAAAATAGATGGACACCTGTACAGGTGAATTCGATTAGCAATGTGACTGCAATTGCTGGTGGAGGTGATCACAGCCTGGCGATCATATCAGACTGTGAAGTTTGGACATGGGGATATAATTATAGTGGACAGTTGGGAGACGGTACTTTAGTGAATAGCAGCACGCCGGTACAGGTGGAAAACCTTACTTTGTGCGCGGTCGCAACTCAAACACCTATACCCTCACCTTCACCTTCTCCATCACCAACATCCACCAATACACCTAGACCTATACCTACCGTTACTCAAACTCCAATCATCAGTACCGGTACCATTATGGGCATGGTTACCGATGAAGCATTTCAGGGAATTGCCGGGGCAACGGTATCAACCGATCCTGGTGGATATTCCGCCACTACAGATTCAGCAGGCATCTATATTATTTCAGATGTAGTGTCCGGCGATTATGTCCTTACAGCATCGGCATCAGGGTATTCCTCAGCCTCTACGGTTATTGCGGTAGTGGGAGAAGGTTTACCGTTGTTTGTGGATTTCCAATTACAAAAACTGTCGACACCGTCAACGGGTATCATCCTTGGGTTTGTATATGATGAGGATGAAAATCCACTGAGGGGAGTAACTGTGCATATAAGCGGTACAAATAACTCCGAAAATACACAAACCGATGAAGAAGGCTACTATGAATTTACCGAACTTGTGGCAGGCGATTATACCCTTACCTATGAGAAGGAAGGATACAAAACAGAGAACAGGTATGTAAGCTTGGAAGATGAAGAGACCATGTATGTGGATAACGTTTTCTTGGAGGAAGTACAAAAGGGCAGTATTTACGGGTACGTGGTGGATATCAGAGGCGATGCATTGGAAAAGGTAAGATTAAAGCTCAGAGGAGTAAGGACAAGGGTAACAAAAATGGCGTCATCTGACAGAGACGGATTTTTTGAATTTGAAGATTTAGATCCCGATACATACAGGATTGCCGTATCGAAGAGGTTCTACAGGAAGGTAAATAAGATTGTTGAGCTCGAAGAGGGAGAATATAAAGAAATAGAGATTGAGCTGAGGAAGACCAGCAAGAAAAGGATGATACCTCTCCAACCTTCTGAAGGCCTTGAAGATGGGGATGATGTTGTCAGATAACAGGTACTTTCTTAGCAGTTATGATCGAAAGTTCTACAATCAATTTTTGGATACAGGATGTAGGGCGAACCTTGCGTTCGCCCTTGTCCTGCACCTGCTCGTTTCAACGCTCCGCGTTGTAATGTGTAATTAGATGCTCTGCGTCACATTCCAACGCAGGGTATTGGAACGAAACAACGAGGCAAAATAAACACACCCCTACCCCTCTCAAGAGGGGAATTTGAGAAGTCCCCTCCTGGGAGGGGATTTAGGGGTGGGTAAAAATTCGTTGTGTTTTGTTTTTAAACCCAACCTAATTAAATTCGGATCATTACGCCATGTACAGGCGATGGCGAAATCAACTGTATAAAATGTGGGGTTAGGGTTACAAGCCAGAATCCGTATTGACCGTATTAGGGATTAGTTATAGAAAGATTATTGGATGAAAAGAAAAATAACAAAAAAGGTTTATTCTTACAAACGATGTCCTCTTCTTAAGAGGCCGCCCAGTAACGATTGCTACTGTGTTAAATTAAATAGCCTAAGCATAGAAGCGGTTATATATTATTGTGGTAAGAATTTTTTGGAATGTAAAATCTACGAATCTTATTCACCCAAAAAAGTAGTGGCTCAAGATTATGGTATAAAACCCCGGCGGGTTCAGGTTTGTAACCTGAACCCATAGGTTTATACGGATAATGATGCTGTGTAATCGAAGGCATGATCGGCTACATAAAACATAGGGTTCAAGTTGCAAACTTGAACCCGCCCAGAGGTATGATAGAAACAGGTACAATTCAATCGTCAAAGTACTTTATCAGGTCATTTATTTTTAAGAAGGAGGGAGAAAAGTGAGAAAGTACGTAATGTACAGCAATGTTAAAGGTAATGGTGAAGTAAGAAGCATTGATACCCTCGGGTAGGTTCAAGTTTGTCCCGGTGGGTTCAGGGAGTTGTAACCTGAACTCCTGAGTTTATACAGATAACAGCGTTATGTGTAACCGAAGGCGTGATTGGCAATATAAAATATGGGGTTCAAGTTGTAAACTTGAACCCGCCATGAGAATTTATCATTTACACAAACCTGGCCGGAGAAATCCATAAAAAGGCTTAATTTACGTATTCGGCACGTCCCTCGACACCCCTTCAATTTCTTCCAGTTTTCCTTCAGCAATCTCTTCTTCGAGTTTGACCACTTCACGGAATGCAATTCCCTCCCTCCAGAGGAATAGAAAACCGAGAACTGTAGAAGGAAGAATGCTGATTGCCCATAAGACAATAGCGTAACTCTGGGCCGCTGTAGCCTGTATTCCAAAGAGTTCCAGGGATTTTAGTACTGCAATATGAAAGACACCAATGTATCCCGGTGCCTGTGGTAACGCAACCGCCAGCGCCAAACAGACTGCAACGAGGCATGCTCCGACAAACGGCAAATGGATATGAAATGAAAATCCGAGTAGATATATTTCTGCTCCTCCCAAAAACCAGATAAAAAGGGAAAGTGCTAATATCCATATCGTTTGTTTTTTATTTTCCAGAATTTTCAGGCCGTAAACAAAAGAATCATACAGACCGAGAATTTTATCCTTTAATTTATGAGGCAGGAAAGAGCATAGCCTGGAGAGTATTTTCTTGAAAAACGCAGGCCTCATAACAACGAAGAACATTAAGACAATGGTAAAAGTCCCCACTCCGGCAAACACCTCGGTCCATTTTTTTAAAGAAGGGATAATTGATTCTTTAATGGTACTTACCCCGTTTGCTGTAAGCTGGGCGGATGTTTGGGCTTCAGGGGGATGCGGAAGCAGGGCGATAACAACTACCGTGAATATAATAAGCCCGAGCATGTCAAAAATCCGCTCCACAATTACTGTGGCAAATGAAGTAGAAAACTTTACATTTTCCTTTTTATAGAGCATAAATGGCCTCAATACCTCTCCTACACGGGCTGGGAGAATATTATTTGCCATAAAGCCAATGCAGGTGACGGATAGCAAGTTTATTACCGGGATCGGTTTAATATGTAATAGCAATTCTTTCCATCGGAGCGCCCGTACAACATACACGAGCAGGGTTAAAATAAGTGTTGGAATAACAAACCAATAGTTCGCTTCTTTTAAGGCATTTTTCAATAAAGACCATTCGATGTTTCTTATGAATAACCATAAACAAACGATACTCACTACAATACTTAAGATGAATAAAATGTTCTTTTTATTAAAATTCATTGCAGCCTTTCGATAATTATGAATTAGACCTTTGGCAATTTTCTCGATTGTGTAGAGCGAAGTGCCACTTCACTCGTTACGAAGCAGTTGCTTTGTTCTACAATTACTGCTAGTACACTGTCAATATTATTTGTAACGGTGTGTGAGTATCCAAAAGAGGTATAGCGTGTCATTGCGAGGGTCTTTTCCGAAGCAATCTCTTGAATACTTCAAAAGGGATTGCTTCGGGGAAAAACGCCCTCGCAATGACGGATACTCTATTACCTATTATTATGAATCATCTTGACGATATACTAGAGACGCCCCACCGGGGACGTCTCTACTTGTTCACAAACTCTGTTTGGGAACATAATGTCAAACGAAACTCTGTTTCGTGTATACCCCTCGAAACAGAGTTTCGAGGCCATTGCGTTCCAAAATGAAATTTGGGAACGAGCCTAATAGTTGCTAATGAATAAATGGCTAAATGGCTATTAACTATTTAACCATTTAACTATTCACTAACTACTATTCACTATTCACTTTTTACATACTTTACAAAGATTGAAATTCATATCCGTCAGGAAAGGATAGGTTTCAGATACCTAAGGTTGGTTCAATCTTGTAGATTGAACCATGCGTTTAGCATAGGCCTGTACGTTTTGATTTATTCCAAGCATATGAAACATGCTAAACGTTTCGGTTCAATCGTGGACGATTGAACCAACTCTGAAACTTTGAATTTCCTATACATTAAATTAGACCTTCGGCGATTTATAACAGTAGGATGGCACTGACAAACTTTGTTTGTCAGTGTGGGGTATTCCATACCTGTGTATATATTCAAACAACACTGACAAACAAGTTTGTCCGTGTCATCCTGAAAACCGCTTAATTAAAATGAAAATTCCTATACTATCAAGTTAGTTTGGGGTTTAAAAAGCAAAACTCAACGACTTTTCTTTTTACCCACCCCTATCCCCTCCCAGGAGGGGACTAAGGGGTGGGTTTCCCTCCCAGGAGGGGACTTCTCAAATTCCCCTCTTGAGAGGGGGCTAGGGGGTGTGTTTATTCATTGCTTAACAAAAGAGATTTAAACTCCTGTCCATCAAGAAAGGATAGGTTTCAGATACCTGCCTGTATAACTTGCATCTATTTTTGCAATTTGTTCCGGAGTACCGCATCCAACGATATATCCACCTGCATCTCCCCCCTCAGGTCCAAGGTCAACAACATAATCAGCGGATTTAATAATATCCAGGTTGTGTTCAACAACAATTAACGAGTGTCCCGCATCGATTAGTTTTTGGAAGCAAACAAGCAATTTTTGAATATCATCCATGTGCAGCCCGATTGTTGGTTCATCAAAGATAAAGAGCATCGGATCGGTATTTTCCTGGGTAATATAGGTGGAGATCTTGAGTCTCTGCGCCTCGCCTCCTGACAAGGTGGTTGCAGATTGACCTAATCTCAAATAACCTAAGCCGGTATCGAGAAGGGATTGTAGTCCTTTCATAATTCGTGGAGAATCATGGAAGAAGACAAGAGATTCATCTACTGTCATTTCAAGTATCTCATGAATGTTTTTGTTTTTATATTTTACATCAAGTACTTTTTTATTGAATCGTTTCCCGTTACAAGTATCGCATGTAATAAAGACATCTGCAAGAAACTGCATATCGACCATTATATGTCCGGCACCTTCACAGTTTTCACATCTTCCACCAACCACGTTAAATGAGAAAGAACCGATATTCAGCTTCCGTATCCTTGCATCCCTTGTAGCAGCAAAAAGTCTTCTGATTTCATCAAATACCTTTACATATGTAACTGGATTGGAACGGGGCGTGCGTCCTATGGGAGATTGATCTACAAGGACAACATCGTGAATATATTGTACGCCTTCGATTTTCTCATATTTTCCAATGAGTCCCGCATATCCTTTCTGCTCTTTTTTGATCGCTCCGTAGAGAGTATCCTGTATGAGTGTACTTTTACCGGACCCTGAAACACCTGTTACGCATACCAGCATGTCAAGAGGGAACTTAACATCTATATCCTTAAGATTATTCTGTGAAGCCCCTTTCAATAGAATGGCTTTGTTAGAAAGTTTTCTTCGCTTCGATGGTACTTTAATTTCCTTGCTGCCTTTTAAATATTGTCCTGTAAGAGAACCGTTGTATGAGGGTAAATCTTTAAATGAGCCATGGTATACCAGCTTTCCACCGTTTTCACCTGCGCCAGGGCCGAGATCAATGATCTCATCCGCTGCCCTGATAACCTCTTTTTCATGTTCTACGACGATAACGGTGTTTCCAATATTTCGCAGCCGCTTGAGTATCTGTATTAACCTGTCTGTATCTCTTGGATGAAGCCCGATGCTGGGTTCATCAAGGATGTACAGGGTATTCACCAGTGAAGAGCCCAGCGATGTTGTAAGATTAACCCTCTGTGCCTCTCCTCCTGAGAGTGTACGGGTCATGCGATCTAAAGTAAGGTATCCTAATCCTACTTTCACCATGTAGTCCAACCGCTTTCTGATTTCCTGCAGCAGTAAGTGGGCAATATTTTTTTCATAGTCAGTAAGCTGAAGATCCCCGAAGAATTGACAAGCCTCCCCGATCGTCATATTGCAGATGTCTGATATATTCTTATGGTTTATCAAAGTGTTAAACGCCTGATCTTTCAGTCGCCTTCCGTTACAGGCCTGGCAGAGGGTATATCCCCTGTATTTACTCAGAAACACACGAACGTGCATCTTGTATTTCCGCTGTTCCAGCCACTGAAAGAAGTCGTAGATGCCACAGAAATCTTTTGTGCCTTCCAGGATCAATCTTGTCTGTTCCTTTGTTAATTCCCGGAAGGATACATTTAGAGGAATATTATATTTTGAAGATACTTTTTTCATCGATTCGAACATCGTACGATATGTGGTGGTATTCCAGGGTACGATAGCCCCCTGGTTTAATGTCTTTCCTTTATCTGGTATAACGGCATTCAGGTTAATATCAATTATATGTCCAAAACCCTGACATTTCGGGCAGGCACCTATTGGATTGTTAAAAGAGAACAGCATGGGAACAGGTTCAGGATACTCAATATTGCAATAACTGCAGAAGAATTGTTTGCTATATTTTAGCTCAATCCATTGAGTGCCTTGAATATCTATAGGATGGCCCTGTATACATGTATTAGAGGGTGATGAAGGATCCTGGATATTGTATATTATACTCAAGTGCCCGGCACCCAGGCGATATGCAGTTTCCAGGGCATCTATAAGGCGCTCTTTTATAACGTCCTTGACAACCAGCCGGTCTACGATTCCGTAGACGGATTTTGCGGAACGGATATCCCAATCTTTAATCTCAGAAGTAATATCGACAATGGTATTATCAGCCAGCACCCTTACTAATCCGCGCTCCTTCAGGAGGTTTATTTGTGCCTGGCCTGAGACTTTTTGGCTGATGATGATAGGAAATGAAACCAAAAATCTTGTGCCGTCTGGTAGTGATAGGACAGTCTCGGCAATATGAGAAACTGTATCCATCCGGACAAGCCGTTTGCATGTGCTGCAATAGGTCTTGCCAATCCGGGCGAATAATAATCTCAGGTAATCGTTGATTTCCGTAGCGGTACCAACCGTTGAACGCCGGTTCTTTACCGGATTCTTCTGCTGGATGGCTATTGCAGGAGGGATTCCTTCGATATGGTCTATATCTGGTTTATCCATCTTTTCCAGAAACTGACGCGCGTATGCCGAAAAAGATTCGACATACCGCCTTTGACCCTCTGCAAAAAGGGTATCAAAGGCCAGACTGGATTTGCCGGATCCGCTGACCCCGGTAATTACTATTAATTTTTTATGGGGGATTTCAATATCAATGTTTTTTAAATTATTTACCCGTATGCCGCGGGCAATAATGGATTTTTTCATAAATTACTTACTGATTTTATCTGTGAATAGGTTGATAATGACAGTTATTCCTTAGACATATATGTTAGAAAATAATTATATAATATGCAATTTTATTAAATATTCTTCCAGCGCCTCTTGCCATGACCTCATTTTTTGTCCACTGGCCTGCTCATATTTTGCACAATCGAGGGAAGAATTTTGAGGGGCACGGGCGGCTCTTTTGTAGTCGGCTGTCTTTATGGGAAGTACTGAAGCCTGGCTGCCTGTTAATTCGAAAATTTTTTTTGCCCATTCGTAGCGCGAGCAAGTTCCTGAGTTTGTCACATGGTATATGCCTCTCAAGTCAAGCTGGACTACCATCCATATCGCATTCGACAGGTCCGTTGTATAAGTGGGACACCCATATTGGTCATCAACAATTGATAATGAGTGGTCTTTTTCCGCAAGATCCAGCATGGTAGTTACAAAGTTTTTTCTATACGGACCAAATAACCATGCCGTCCTGATAATGGCATAATTGTCCATTATTCCCTGTACCGCTAGTTCTCCTTCAAGTTTTGATTTGCCATAGATTGAAAGGGGGTTGGGTTTGTCGGTTTCTTTATAAGGCATGTTCCTGGTACCATCGAAAACATAATCAGTGCTTATATGGATGACCTTTGCCCCGATTTGTTTTCCTGCGAATGCTATATTTCCTGCTCCAATAGCATTAACAGCAAAGGCATCTGAGATTTGTGTTTCACATGCATCTACATTGGAAAATGCGGAGCAGTTTACAATAGTATCTGGTTTGATCTGTGCAGCGAACCTTAAGGTGTTTGTGTGATGAGTGATATCAAGATGCTCACAATCTGTAGCGATAACTTCTAATTGAAGATTTTGAGAACCAGAAATACTGTTTAATCGGTTGACAAGTTCTCTACCGAGCATTCCGCGGCAGCCGGTAACAAGTATTTTCATTATATCTAACGAATTGTATCAAGGTGTAATTGATAAACGCGCTTATATTCTCCATCACCTGACATAAGAGATTCATGATCCCCTATTTCTGCGATATAACCCTTTTTCATTACAATAATCCTATCGCAATGCTGTATTGTGGAAAGCCGGTGGGCAACGATAATGGTCGTCCTTCCTGCAATCAAATTATTAAGTGCATCCTGTACCAGCTTTTCTGATTCGTAATCCAGTGATGAGGTTGCTTCATCCAGAAGCAAAATGGGTGCATTTTTCAATATGGCACGGGCAATTGCAATTCGCTGGCGCTGTCCTCCTGATAATTTTACTCCCAATTCACCTACAACTGTATCATATCCATGAGGAAGACCCATTATAAATTCATGTATATAAGCTGCTTTTGCTGCAGCCTGGACTTCATCCAATGTGGCCTTTCTTCTCCCATAAAGAATGTTTTCATAAAAACTGCGGTTAAACAAGAATGTTTGCTGGGTGACCATTGCAATATGTGATAAAAGTGATTCCCGTTTAATCATTCTGATGTCTGTCCCGTCAATCTCTATACTGCCTTTTACAGGGTCGTAAAAGCGTGGTATCAGGCTTATCAGACTTGTTTTTCCTGCCCCGCTCCCGCCTACGATAGCAATGATTTCTCCCTTCCGGATAGTCAGGCATATATCCTTCAATATAAAATCTTCATTGCCATCGTATGAGAAACTTACGTTCTTAAAGGAAATATCTTTCTCTATCTTCTCTAATGTTACGGCCTCAGGGTGGTCTTTTATACTTGGCTCTATTGTAAACAGTTCAAAGACTCTGCTTACACCAGATAGTGATTCCTGCAGGCTTACATAACCTTTGGCCAATTTCTTTACAGTAGTAACCACCATAAAACCTACAGCAGTAATAAATCCCCCTAGTTCTCCGGGTGTGATTTTGTTGGAGACAATCACATAACCACCCAACATAACCAATATAGCGAGCCCGAGTGTATAAACGAACTCATTGGTACTTGTGTTGAGTGCCTTTGTTTTGACCATTTTTAATCTTTTTTCGAGAAATTTTTCGTTAATATTATGGATTTCGCGGCTCTCTTCGTCCTCCATTTTAAATGCCTTTACAATTCTAATACCTGAAAACATCTCCCGAAGGGCATCTGTAAGGTCAGAGAGATGCCTTAGACTCTTTTTACCGTGTTTTTTAACCTTCTTGCCCATTACAAACATAGGAATAAATATCATGGGAAAGACAATTAACGTGAATAAAGCGAGCTTCCAGCTAAAATAAAATGCCAGTACCAACCCGCAAATTAATCTCATGGGCTGAAGTAAAAGTTCATCGAAAAGTGTGGTGAGTCCAGCCTGTGTAACGGAAATGTCATTTGTTAACCGGGAGAGCAGATCGCCACTCTTTCTGTTCTCAAAAAAGTTCAAAGGTTGAGGCAGTAAATGATCACATAACTTATTCCGAATATCAACAATTATGGCCCACATGATACGATTTCTCAAATACTGTTGAAAATAACAGGTGAAAAAAATAACGGGGGCCAGGATAGCCATTACAATACCTATACTTGTAAATGAGTTTGTTACACGTTTTTGTATCTTTTCTATAAATGAAAATTTATAGAAGGCTTGTTCTTTTAACTGCTTAACCGGGGAATGGTTGGTCTGCTCCTGTTCCGTTTGGTCAATATCAATCCTCGGTAAGTCGTTTGTCTTTTTTGTGTTGTCAATAAGGAGCTTGTCAACGACAGGCTTGATCAGTGAAATTTGAATACCATTTGCAGAAGTATAAACAATCATGCTGACAATGGCCAATATTACAAACTTCCGGTAAGGTTTTATAAAAGACAGAAGCTTGACGCATTCAAGAAGGGATGAATTCTTTTTCATGGGTTTATTGATAACTAAAGATGTTTTGAAGTACGAGGCGATATTTGAAGTAGTGCATTAACTTTTTTCTGGTATAAATCTCAAAGAATTTATAACCACAATTCTTTATATAATAACATAATTTGACGTATAGGAATTTCAAAGTTTTTCATTATGCCATTAACACACCCCTAACCCCTCTCAAGAGGGGAATTGTAGAAGTCCCTCTCTCGGGAGGGGATTTAGGGGTGGGTAAAAATAAAAACCATTGGGTTTTACCTTTTAAACCCCAATTCAATTTCTTCAATTATACATTACTTATCCTCTTTGTACCCAACCGGATTTGGACAGAACGTGTATGTGCATCCAAGCCTTCAATCCCTGATATCTCTGCCAGATCATGATAAACATCTTTAAGTGCTGATTTGGAGTATGTTATAACGCTTGATCTCTTTAAGAAATCATTTACCGATAATCCGGATGAAAAACGGGCAGTTCCGCTTGTAGGAAGTACGTGCGAAGGCCCTGCAATATAATCTCCCAGTGCAACTGGAGTATATGGGCCCAGGAAGATTGCACCAGCGTGTTTAATACGGGATAAAATGCCCCTGGGGTTTCGTGTCATTATTTGCAAATGTTCCGGAGCCAGGGTATTGGTAATCTTTATGCATTCATCTATGTCCCTTGCTAACAAAATAATACCAAATTTATCGAGGCATTTCTTTGTATCGATAGATCGTTTAAGTTGTGTGATTTGTTTTTTTAATTCAGTTTTTACCTGTTTTACTAATGACTTAGAAAAGGTCACCAGTATTGAAATGCCGGGGGTGTGTTCAGCTTGAGATAACAGGTCGGATGCTACGAATGATGGGTTTGCATGGTTATCCGCTACTATTAATACTTCACTTGGACCCGCCAGCATGTCGATACCGGCGTATCCAAAGATCTCTCTTTTCGCAAGTGTCACAAAGACGTTTCCAGGACCTACAATTTTATCTACTTTAGGTATAGTTTTTGTGCCGAAAGCAAGGGCTGCAATAGCCTGGGCGCCGCCTATCTTGTATATTTCATGAACGCCTGATTCATTTGCAGCAACCAATCTTTCAGGTGGAACAGTTCCGTCTTTTGCAGGTGGTGTAGTCATGATTATCCTGCCAACACCTGCTACCTGTGCCGGTATGGTATTCATCAATACTGTGGAGGGATAGGAGGCAGCACCGCCCGGGACATACACCCCAGCGCTATCAAGCGGGGAATACAGGGTATCTAGTATGGTTCCATTATCCTTTAATGGTGGAACACTGCGAATCTGGATATGTTCCTGGTATGTCCTTATGTTCTTGATAGCCCGTTGAATAGACTTTATAAAGGGAATTGATATGTTTTTGTATGCATTTGCAATTTCGTGGTCTTTTACCCGGAATTCTTTTGGTGAAAGGGAAGCCTTATCAAAACGTTTACTGAATTCCGTAACGGCTGCATCACCGCGTTTTTGAACATCGTGGATAATATTTAGAACTGTTGCCCTGTAATCTGATAAACCATCTAAGATATTTAATTGTTGTTTGAGTTTTTCAATTTCCTTGACGATTTTACATTCCCACGTCTTGAGGATTCGCATTATTGCATTCTCAAAAATTAACGAGGCGTTAAGCCTCGTTGTGTATGATATTAAGGAACTTCAACTACAGTTTTCCCTCCAGAAAATCAGAAGGGGGTTTTGTAAGCTATTGCCAAATGGTGCTTAATTTTATGTAAATAACCGGTACATTTTGAAAAATTATATTTTTTACCGGGAATATTGTCAAGAAAAATGAAATGTGTTTCATTTTGACTTTCATCTTTAAAGCGATATAATACATTCTATTTATTGACCTTGGGATATCCTGACATGGCTATAATAGCAGGTATAGATGAGGCGGGGTATGGTCCTGTCCTTGGACCACTGGTGATTACAGTGGTTTCTTTTGATGTGCCTGAAGAAAAGCTTCAATGTTCTTTATGGAAGCTGCTGGAAAAAGCCATATCAGGCAGCCTTAAAGATAAAAAACACCGGCTGGCTGTTGGGGATAGCAAAAAGTTATATCATGGTCGCGGTGGTTTAAAACCATTAGAAGAGACTGTACTTACATTCCTGTGGTTAAATGGGTTAAAGATCAAATCATTTTACCAATTGCTGGACAGCTTGTTGTGTTTTAGTCCCGATACCCTTACAAATTATCCCTGGTATGCAGGAAAGGATTATTCATTACCGCTTACCACAACTAATACGGCTATCTTAAATTATGAGGATTTATTAAAATATGTTTTGAATGAACAGGGTATGCGGTTTTGTTATGTGAGCAGTTGTGTAGTGACCGTTAGAGAATTTAATGAGCAGGTAAGGTTATTGGGAAATAAATCAATTCTCCTTTTCAGGATCTGCGCGGTACTTATTTCCAGGTTATGGAACATTTCAAAAGGTAATATAATTTTAAATATTGATAAGCAGGGTGGTAGAAATGTTTACTCAAATCTGTTGGTTAATCTCCTGCCTGTAACGAGCATAAAAGTTTTGGAGGAAGGTGCAATGGCCTCAATATATGAGGCAGGAGATGCACGGAGGAAAATGAAGATATCCTTTGTGGAAAAGGGTGAGGACGCATGCATGGCAGTGGCCCTGGCATCGATATTCAGTAAATATATAAGAGAATTATTTATGCGTTTGGAGAATCAATATTGGCTTCGGTTTATGCCGGACTTAGAGCCAACGGCAGGTTATTATAAGGATGCGATGCGGTTTTTATCCGGGATAGCCCATATCAGAGAAAGAGAATCGATAAAAGATGATATTTTAATACGTATTAAGTAAGCATTCAGCGAATAGCGCTGGTTGATAAAATTGTATATAGGGTTTCAATCTTTATTGTAGGGGCGAAGCATTTAGTGATATTAACATGAATATGTTCTTGTATTATGAACAGCAAATACTTCGCCCCTGCATCTGGTGACAAATAAAGTTTCCGAAGGTCTAATTAAATGTTTAGGAATTTCAAAGTTTCGGAGTTGGTTCAATCGTCCACGATTGAACCGAAACGTTTAGTATGTCTTATACGCCTGGAGTAAATTAAAACGTACAGGCCAATGCTAAACGAATGGTTCAATCTACAAGATTGAACCAACCATAGCCGCTGCCAAAGGTAGCCTAGTTTAATGTTTAGGAATTTCAAGTTTTTTCATTATGCCTCAGAGTTGGTTCAATCGTCCACGATTGAACCGAAACGTTTGGCATGTTTCATAT
>CAZPUD010000083.1:0-14688 GCA_964589115.1 uncultured candidatus Brocadiaceae bacterium
TTGGTAAAAAAATTACAGAAACAATCTTCCCTTCCCATTCAATAAGACTATTTTCTATAAATCCCTTTATCGGTACAACCATATACATAATTAATTATAAGTTTTTTTACCTCTTAAATAGATATCTTGTAAATATTAACACTTTGCGGCACAAGATTCTACAATCATTTTATTTTTATGAGGCAATAGATCATTCACCCGGTAATTACCTTTGTGACGGTCTGCCAGCTCACCGATTTTAGACTTGTTCCAATTATTAATACGGCTGAAGTAGCCTACAATCCTGGAAATTCCGTACACATTTCGGGAGCCACAGTATATACATACATCTGTAAGCTTTTGATTAACCCTTTTGCAATCATTACAAATAGTAAATTCCGGTGAAATTGTTACCTGTGCAGCCTGGGTGTTCTTAAAAGTCTTTTTTACCAAATTCATGATGCTTGCTGCCGGCGGTCTTTGTTCTCCTACGAACGCGTGGATAATGGCGCCCGACTCTATCATAGTATGGAACTTACTCTGGAGGAATATACGGGTAATCATGTCCACCGGGGCATCGGGACGCAGATGAATACTGTTAGTATAATAGTATTCATCTTTCTCTATATTCCCTTTTACCATATCAGCAGCTTCCGGATAATTTCTTACGTCGGTCTTTGCCAACCGCCTGCTGGCACTTTCGGCAGGAGATTCCTCTAGGGAAAATTTCAGATTGTATTTCTTTCCCGCCTCCTTAACCTGCTTATACATATGAGAAACGACCCGCAATCCCTGCTTGATCATATCGTCACCTTCATGGAGTTCTCTCCCGGTCATATACTGCAGGCATTCATTCAACCCTATGATACCCACAATATATGTAGATGTCTCAAGATCTACATAGGGACGACCATCCCTTGCCTTCCGGCCAATTTCCCAGAGCGGCATTTCAGGACTACACATCAGTTTTCCAACAAACCTCTTCTTCTGAAGGTGTGCATTTACGGCAACTTCAATACCTTTATCAATCTCTTTATATAATGCTTCCCAGTTACCTTTACCTGCTTTGTAGGAGGCTTGAGGGAGATTTATGGTGATATTTTGAAATCCACAGAAACGCATGCTCTCAGGATGCTTGATCATGTAATGATCATCAATCGTAGTACGTAAACGACAACATGCTGAAAGAGTAATCTCATCTCTGTCAAAGATAAAATAGGGAACTCCGTTTTCACTGGCGATCTGGCAAGCGTATTCCAGAAGCTCATACTGTTTTGGATCATTAAGGGTATCTTCATTAATGTGGAAATCGCATTTCGGGAATGCAAAAGGATGTCCGTAACAGTCTCCTTCACGCCACACATCTAACATAGCGAGAGTAAACTGTCTTGCTGTTTCAGCATAATCACCATAGGTCTTTCCTGTATACTTTCCACTTGGCCCAATGGCAGGAATATCTCGCAAATACCTTGGTACACCAGTATGGACATTGAAATCGAGGAATAATGTCTGGCCTCCGCGGGAAAAGGCGCTTTGCGAGCAACTAAAGATAAGGTGCTGCGCCTCTTGCTTCATCTCTTTGTAGCTCATTCCCTCCAGATAGGGAGCGTACATAATATTAACATATCCGACACCCAGGGCTCCGGCATAGTAGGCCTGCATGGATGCCAGGAATGTATTTAAATGCCCTGTAAGCGTACGTGCATGCTTTGCAGGTGCAGATTCCGTATCAAGATTCTGCAGTGACAGACCATACTTTTTCAGATACTCAAGAGAATGGGAAGAACAGTACACCCTTGTTGGATAACCCAAATCATGTATGTGCACCATTCCGCTCAGATGGGCCTCCGCAACATCTTTTGAAAACACTTCCTGGAGGGCGAATTGTTTTAAGGTATTTTCGGCAATAGCAAGGTTAATTGCTTCCGGGTTGTTGGCAGCCAGGTTACTGTTTTCTTTATTTTTTGACATGATAAGCTCGGTAAGATCATATTTGGGCATACCGATTACAGCTTGTTTTTCGAGTTTCTTATTATATCCCCTTTCGAAAAGCTCATTATCTACCAGTTCTCGTATTAACGATGTGGAAATGCGGTTTAATCCAGACGAAAAAACTCTCTGTTCTACAGCGCTGGCAATCTCGCTTGCAATCCCTTCAGACATATCGGCTTCTTTTTCCAATGCTTCTGCGATTTTTCTTTTATCCCAGGAAAATGTTTCATCCTTAGTCTCTGTATCCACCAAGAGGGAAACATCCGTAGTATCAGCATGCTTCTTAGTCTTCTTCCTGACCTGAAGAGATTCACGAATCCTTGCCCTTTTATCACGATAGAGAATGTAGGCCTTCGCTGTCTTTGAGTGTCCAGTCTCGATGAGTACCTTTTCCACCATATCCTGTATATCTTCAATGCCGGGATTTTGCCCCGCATATTTTTTTTCCAGGAACATTGCAACAACAACTGCAAGTTCATCCGCAAGGGCCCTGTCTTCACCCCCAACCGCTTGTGCTGCCTTGAAGATGGCGTCAGCAATCTTTTTCTCATTAAAAGGCACCAATCTTCCGTCACGCTTTATTACATACTCTATAGTTGTCTGCATACCCTTCCTCCTCAGGCCTGATGTTTAATAGATACACTGCGCAAATTACTGCTTCCATCTTCTTTCTTTTTCTTGGCATTATTCATAAGCGGTTTTAATTCATCGAGAAATTCAGAAATATCCTTGAATTCTCTGTATACCGACGCGAATCGTACGTATGCTACCATATCCAGTTTTTTTAATTTTTGCATTACTAGCGATCCAATAAAGCTTGTGTCGACTTCGCGATCAAATTTATTATAAATTTCCCTTTCAATTTCGCTTACCGTATTTTCCAAGATATCCGTTGAGACAGGTCTCTTCTCACATGCCTTTAGCAGGCCGTTAAGTATCTTCTTACGATCAAATGCCTCACGTGTCCCATCCTTTTTAACTACACGCAGAGGATTTTCTTCTATTCGCTCGTAAGTTGTATACCGGCGGCCGCAGTTCAAACATTCCCGTCTCCGTTTGATACTTAAGCCATCTATGGATGTACGGGAATTAATTACCTTATCATTATCTACTTTACAGAACAAACATTGCATAAAATAACTTTAAAATATACCAAAAACCTATTTATTGAAGCATCCCAGGAGAGCTTACATAAGCCCAAAACACTCTATATATTGATATAATTCATTATATATCATACAATATATAGACTGTCAAGCGGATTTTTTGAAAATAAGGATAAATCGTTTAAATTATATTAAAAAATTTAAATGATGATTTATTAAACCCGAATAGTTGCTCTGAAATTAACCCCTTTCGGGTTCTTCCAGTTTTACAATTTCGACTTTAATATTCGCCATTGAAAGTATCTCCTTGGCGAGGGGATCGGGGTAATCTGTGAGGGTAACAATACGCTTGATCCCTGCATTAACCAGCATTTTGGCACACAGGGAGCATGGATAGGTTGTGCTGTACAGAGTAGCGCCAGAAATTCTTGTGCCATAATATGCTGCCTGCAGCAAAGCATTCATTTCAGCATGGAGACCACGACAAAGCTCATGCCGTTCTCCTGGAGGCACCTTTAATTGTTCCCGCAGGCAGCCAACGTCTAAACAATGTTGAATTCCACTGGGCGCTCCGTTATAACCTGTTGCAAGAATATGTTTATCCATTACCAAAATTGCCCCGACCTGCCTGCGCAAACAAGTAGATCGTTGAGCAACTTCTTTAGTAATCCGTAAAAAATATTCGTCCCACGAAGGCCTTTTGGACATCTTATTTCCCAATACAAAAATCAGAAAATATTTTGTCTAAAATATCTAAGCAATTTTGTTCTATTTTTATGTGTTTTGATGACTTTTGAAGTCTTCCATTTTACCAGCATTTTTCAAGTCAGACAAGGATTTTTAATTCTTGTCTGACTTGATCATTTTCTATATGCTTTGCTCTCTAAGTACGAACGAGGTACGAACGAAGTAATACAGATTCATACCGTGCTGACTGAGCCAGGGAGTCCCAAAGTTCAAACCAGATCCCCCCAGGGGATGGACAAATAAAAAGAAGACTGGCATACCCTACCCTAACATTTATCCCTTTGTGTCCTTAAGCTTACCCTGATTTGCATGTATCCTCTTTAGCCACGATCTCAACCGATTCACTATTACATTCATTTATAGTCAAACCAGCCTGTCCTGATGTACCCGCAGCTTCTTTATGCTCACACCCCGATATTGCTACAGCCTCTTTATCCTCGCATCCAGATATCGCCACGTTTTCTTCATCTTCACTTAACTTGTTCCGGTGAAATTCTGCAATCTTTCTCACCCAGTCCTCATGGCTTAAACGAAAATCCAGATCAATCATGCTTTTTTGAGGAACCATTTTAGCAATTAACGGATAGAATATATTTGGGTTTTCGATACCCCACCTATATAACCCTTTCCATCCACCCATTCGCTCAAACACTATCATGAATGCTTCTTTGAAATCAGTGTTGACTTTATTCTGACAGCCTTTCGGTCTACCCTTGCCGTATGTGTTACCCTTCTGGAAAAAATGTTTAGGCATTTGTTTACCCTCCAAAAAGTGTTATGAGATGTAATAGTATTACGTATTATATAAACGTGCTACTAAGGATTATATCATATCCATTTCGGAACGCTATTGTATTTTCGCTATAAAGTTGAAAATTTCCAGTTATCTTGATATTATGCTCCAGTTAAATAAGTGTGTTTAGCTGGGTAAAGAGTTAGACGTATAGGATTGAGATTGTTAAAATAATGCACAAGATAACTAATATCATTGGAGAAGAAAAAATGAGTGTTGGGATTAAGGTTGAACTAAAAGTTGAAGATATTGCAAATTCAATTAAGAAATTAAAAAAAGAGGACAAAGAAACACTTCTCCTCTTATTGTCAGGTAAAGGTAAAGAAATAAAGAAAAGGTTGCATGAAATAAAATCCGGGAAAGTTAAAACCTTGACAAGGGAGGAGACTTTTAAAGGTGTCTTATAAAGATGAGTATCATCCCAGGGTTAAAAGTGATTTAAAAAAGCTGGATAAGAGTGTTGTAAGAGAAGTTTACGACATTCATTTAGAAAATATTTTACATAAGCCTTATCGCGGTGATAAATTGCACGGGGATTTAGAGGGTGTTTTGAGTTACCACTTTAGAAAGAATAAAGTTGACTACAGAATAGCATATTCAGTTGAGGAAGATAAAAGAATCGTTTACATTGTGATGATAGGGAAAAGAGAAAATTTCTATGAAGTATTAAAAAGGAGATTGTCATAACCTTCTGAGATTATCTTAAAAATAATTTGTTTTTCACACTCCAAATTATATTTACCAATCTATCGTTTACCAGTTATCAAGGAGTAAGCTGGTATTTCCCCTTGACACCAGTTTTTGTTTTGGTACATTGTTCTGTCAAAGTAACAGTTAATATCGTTTAATAGAATGGATTTAACGGAAGACCGGCTATTATGTACCCTGTTAAATTCATCGGGACTATGGGATTTTGATAAAGGGTTGGGACTCTGGCTATGATGTCACGCTTTAAAATCAGGAAGGTAGTAATTGTTTTAATTCTTCCTGTCCTCAGTATTCCATCCGTATCATATCCATCATTAAATTTACACCTCAAATAGAATCTTTTAAACATCTTTCTGTCAGACAAAGATAACTACAGACTAAGATAAGTGGTATTGACTTTTTATATAGCCGATAACACTGATCTTTAAGTAAGTATGAACTAAAATAGCGGAGGATTAAAAAGATACCTATGTTCAACATATTTAAAGGATGGTTAGGAGAAAAATCTGCACAGTTGGGTATGTGGATGAAATTGGATGGTAACACTTACAAACGATTTCACAATCTCATACTGAAAACTAATAATGGGACTACACAGATTGATCATGTCCTTTTGTCACGATACGGTATATTCGTGATCGAGACTAAAAACTATAACGGCTGGATATTTGGGGGTAAAGATCAAAAGTATTGGACTCAAGTATTGCCTGGGACTAAAAACAAATTTCAAAACCCATTGCATCAGAATTATCGTCACACAAGAGTATTAGCTGAACATCTCAATATTGAGCATAGTAAAATTCATCCAGTAGTATTTTTCATTGGTGACGCAAAGCTAAAAACCGAAATGCCTCCCAATGTGCTGACCTCTGGACTTTCTAATTATATCAAGAAATTCAACTACGCAATCTTTTCTGATACTGAATTAGCTCATTTAGAGGAAAATTTAACCCGGCTTCATGATGGTCAGGTATCAACGAAAGAACATGTTCGTGATCTGAAAGAACGCTATGCAAGCACTACGGTATGTCCCAAGTGTGGTGGTTCACTTGTCAAAAGAACGGCAAAAAGTGGGGAATACGCGGGGAGAGAATTTTTTGGATGTTCTAACTTTCCAAGGTGTAAGTATGTAAAAGGGTGATAACTTGATAATCTTATTATAGTAATCAACTAATGAAACTAAACTTTGCTTATAGCTTTCATGGATAATCCAAAAAGGAAAAACATAAAAAATATGAAAAGCTGCACATGGGATGATATTAAGGGTTTGGCTAAAAATATCTTTAATATCCTTACATACGAAGGTGATCTGGAATGGGCAGAGGATGCGTGGCATATTATTGAAGAAACTCCTCTTTGTACATATTCAAATGAACAAGAATATTATCGTGTAGTTATTCGGTTGTTTTGCTTAGGCGAGATGTACCATATTTACGACAGCCTCATAAGCTATGAACCTTATGAACGCTATGATAAATATTCAGAATGGGTTGATGCATCAGAATTACAGAAAATAAGGTTTGTTGTACTTGCAGGGGAGAGTTTTTATGAAGATATATATTTTGACCTTAATGGATTTTTTGACGTCATAAACTACCTAATTGAGCAAGAATACCAATTAGTTGTTAACTGGTTAGTGTGTGGATTCGGGAATTATATCAATTTACTTCAATCTCTCGAAATATCCAGTCGTAGGCACCGTGAGGATGATGTACCATATAATTGGACAATTTCTAATGAAACGGGACGTATATTTGAATGGGGAGAAGCAGGATTTTCCAGATCATATCCTGTGTAACGAAGAATAAACAATTCGGAAATCACTATTTAATATGAGTGCGATGATGATTGGGGAACTTTATGCAGGTGCATTTGATAAGTTTTGCTATTTCAGAACAAATGTCACTAACCATGGATTCCGCACGTTTCATGTTATTTTCCGTTAAAACTAAAAATTTTTCTGTTTTTATACTAAAAAATGTGTTGCGATATATCGCTTTTCTGGTATTATACCTGTTAAGAAATCTGTTTAATCAGGAATAAAACTGTCAAAAACTGGGTATAAACAAAAAGGCAAAATGAAAGAGAAAAAGAAGAATTACACATTTATCCGAAACTTAAAAGTGGTGATCAATGAGGTTTTTGAAGGTAATACTGCCGAACTCTGCAGACGGTCTGATGTTCCCCGGTCAACGGTTGAAAGTATGCTGAAAGGCCATGTCGATCCACGTGCCGACGCATTAAGTAAACTTGCAAAGGCAGCCGGGACGTCAATGGACTTGTTGTATAATGGAAAGGTAGAATTTAATAAACCATGACCTGTCATTTCAGTTTATCTTCTTTTAAACTATATGTTTGTAGTTATACTTTCTTTTCCCGTGATAATTCTCAAATTATTGTTTGACATTTGTGTGGAAGCGAATTACGATATGTCGCAACTTTAAATTTTTTTGCATTAAAGATGCGACATATCGCATTACAATGTGTCAGAGGGATAGGGATTGCAACCCGATAAGCTGATACTCTCACAGCTTCCCTCTGCTTTTTCCTAACCAATGGGAGTAATTCGTAGGAGAGAACGAATATGAAAAGCACTGAACCAAGCCAGTTTAATTCCAGCCGTCAAAAACAGACCAGCATCTCAGAACGCATCTACCATCGATTTTGTCGTTTATTTCAATCACACCAAGATTTTTGCAAGTATATTGATGACTGCCTGGAGAATCTTTGCAAAGGCCGAATGCTGAACCCTCTCATTGTTATTGGCAATCCAAGCGACATTCTTATTGCGCTGGATTACATAACTTTCATGCTGGAAATTAGTCCAGACAGTATCTATACCGTTCAGGATGTTCTGGCAAAGGGTATTGGTTGGATGTTAAACATAATCACGTCAGACCGGTTTCTTGTAATAACTGCCGCTAATGCCGATGAAATTCACAAACTTCCCGAATCATTTTTTAAAAGATGCAATGTATTTATCCTGCATGGCAAGCATGATAACTCGTCAAGCATTACCCTTTCCGCGCCTCTTGTTTCAGGGGAAATGCGGCCTGCCAAAGTAATTTTTTTTGACAATATCCTGAATTTCCTTTGGCTTCCTAACGGCAGGAAAGAACGTTTGGAGCCGTCAAAAGGGAAAGTGATTACAGCGATGATTGAAACTCTACAAGGTAGCCGGTCGTATGTAAGAAAGGAAGAACTAGTCTCAATACTCTACAAAACTATAACTGCACCCTACCAGAAAATGCAAAAGCAAAATAACAGATTAAAAGTTGCAATCAGCACAATTAATGCAGCAAGTATGCGGTTAACAGGTGATAGGTTAATCGTCCCTAACGGAAAAAATTTACTGAAATTTGCGCAGACGATAGGCACAAAAACATTCTAAATGGTTATGAAAATGGTAACGGCCAGACCTGAAAACACAACAAATTCAAGGGTTTCCGACCATTACCAAAATCGTAACCATGATTCGGCTGTGAAAACTCAGAAAACATGAGAAAATGCACATATGTAATAAGAACCATGCATTTTTCTTAGGAGAAAAGTTATGACAATAACAAAGAATCTAAATATTTTGGTGGATTTGACTACATTTTACGAACTTCGGGATTTGAGCCGGGAGTCTGATACCAGTTATTCCCACATCGTCCGAACCGCTTTAAATCAGTATCTAGAAAAAGCAAAAGGATTGAAGAGGGAGAATAAGCAGCATAGGGATGGACAACCAGCATAGGAGATAAAAAATGTCTAGCGGTAATGGAAGGCTGATAACTTTTTTCAAATCGTGTAGGGCGTCAACCGGGGAAGATGGGTTAGTAGAATACTTCTTTGAAAAGGTCAGGCAAGGGGTGCCAGAGTTCTTACCGTTAATAGAAGAAATCCGCAAGGAAAATGATCATGATAAGAGGCAGGGATTAAAAAAGAAACTTCCGGGTGTGTGCTTGAGTGGGACTTTCAATAAGCGCAAAAATGAAGGGTTAAAGACTCATTCCGGTTTGATAGCTATTGACATTGACGGGGTGAAGAATCCAGAAGAAATGAAGAAAAAAATCCTCTCGGATGAAATACTATCTCCTATTATTTTGGCGGTTTTTGTTTCAGCATCAGGCGCCGGCTTGTGTGTTGTTTTTTGCATTGATGGGGAACGGCACCTAGACAGTTTTAAGTATTTTGAAAACTATTTCATGGAAAAATTCACTATCCAAGTCGACAAAGCGGCAAAAGATATTGCACGTTT
Source organism: uncultured candidatus Brocadiaceae bacterium (assembly GCA_964589115.1). GTDB lineage: Bacteria > Planctomycetota > Brocadiia > Brocadiales > Brocadiaceae > JBDIVL01. The sequence goes on from CAZPUD010000083.1 coordinate 9,569, forward strand.
TCGGTATCTAAGTTTTGACCCGCATATTTACTGTAATCTACATGCAGAAACGTTTGTGATTCCAAATGCTGACAGTGAAGTGAGAAGAGAACACAAGTCTACCGGGAATGGTAGCAATAAGACTTGGAATTGGAAATTCATGGAGGCTTTGATTGTAAGTGGCATCTCCATTGGGATTGACAATTATGATACGTGGCTGAGATACTGTTTCGGTCTGGCCACAGAATTTAAAGAGGCCGGTCGGGAGCTTTTCCACGAGCTAAGCAGACTAGGAGCAAAATACGACGCGGCCAGTTGCGATGCAAAGTATAGTGAGGTTTTGAAAAATAATAAAGGCGACGTGACATTCGCTAGCATTGTTCACATGGCGGGGGAAGCGGGATTTGTGTATCCGGATAGCACAAATGAGTGTGACCCGCCAAGGGAAGAGACCAAGCAAAAGAAAAAGAGAAAGAAGTTTGAACCGATAAAATTTGGGGACTTCTGGGGGGTAGATGAGGATGGTAATACTGAATTGTTTCAGATGATGATGCTCAATTTCTTAGAAGAAACTGGCGGTTTCCATCGCTATAGGCCATCTCAAAAAGATTTTGGCTATGTATATATTCAAATCAATAATAACCTGGTCAAAGAAATTCGTTTTTTCGAGTTTAAAGACTTTATCATGAATTATTTAAGAAAAAAGATGGCAAAAGGGTAGGGAGGAAAAATGACAAGTATATTAAAAGAGGTAATGAATAAAGTACAAAAGGGAAGCGCCTATTTCTTCTCAGATTGGCAACTTAACACATTGAGTTATGCAAACCTCGATTTTTTGAGAGATTCACATGGTAAAGGGTTTGTGTTTTTTCGCAATGGTTACGTTGAAGTCACAAGCAAGTCAGCAGAACTGCACCCCTACAGCCGATTGCGGGAGATGAACAAGTTTGTTTGGGAGCGTAACATAATTGATCGTGATTTTGCCTTTACCAAGACACCAAGTGTCTTTAACGATTTCTTATTAAACACATCATCGTATAGCCTTAACAAGGATGAAATGTTGGCAGAAATAGAAAAAGGCGAAATACATGCGGAGAAAGATGGCAGGTTTTGCAGGATATCAGATTATTGGTCTAAGGTTGCGGCATTCGGATTTATGCTTCATGGGTACAAAGACTATTCTCACTGTCCAGTGGTAATCTGCGTGGATGCGGCAATCCCTGAAAAGACCCATTCTGAGGGGGGTACGGGAAAAAGTGTTTATGCATCACAAGCACTAAGCCACACAAGAAATCTTTTGCAGATGGATGGACAAGGAATTGATCTCACAGACCGCTTCGTGTTTCAACAGGTTAATCTCGACACTCAAATTATCTGCTTCGATGACGCCAATTATAAATTCAATTTCAACGCCTTATTTCAACGTACAACAGGAGACTTCGCTTGCGAAGGTAAGGGTCGAACGAAAATTACAATACCTTTTGAAAGTGCACCCAAAATGATTATTACCACAAATCACACGCTGAAGGGGGAAGGTCATAGCTTTACCCGGAGGCAGCATATCATCCAGTTCTCAGACTTTTATCGCCACAATAAACTTGTAGATGTACACGGTAAGCCATTTTTCACCGCATGGGGTGATGAGGAATGGAACTCATTTTATACTTTTGCCATAAACTGCATACAGGTGTATCTCAAGGAAGGGTTAGTCACACCAATAATAAGAAGTTATGATACCCGCAAACTCTTAGCATCTATCCCCGAAGGTTTTGTTGAATGGTGTGATTCGGCAATCTTGCCAGATAGGGAATACGAAAGGGACACTTTGCTTGCTGATTATAAGAAATGCATGGGGGATGATGAGATCGAATCCCGGAACTTTACCGAATATATAAAAAAATGGTCGAAACATAAAGGGTATACATATAATCCAAAAACCAATGGGAAGCGAGACCGGAGAAACGGCATTGAATATATCAGAGTTGCAAAAACATAGTAAATTTATGCAAAAAGGGGTTTATAGTCCGCTCGCCAGTCCGCTCGTAGGCCGCTCAAAGGCCGCTCAAAAACCCCGCAAACCCTTGATTTTGCTTGAATAGTCCGCTCAGTCCGAATGAATTTACTATATTATGATGGGGGGTATATGCGGATATAAAAGGGTAAGAAGAAGGGAAGAGAAAAAGGAGGGAAGGAAGAAAAAAAAATAAGGGGGGTATATAAATATAGCATTCCTGAGCGGACTGAGCGGCCTTGAAAATCATAATGTGTTGATATAAAAAGGCTTATACTATTTCGATGTCTAAAAATGAGCGGCCTACGAGCGGACTATGAGCGGACTTGGATGCGGACTGTTATGCGAAACATACAGGTGGTATATCAAATTATATACGAATAACTAGTTTAACCTTTACACATGGAGGGGAGATATGCCAGACGTTATAGAACTTTTTGGTAGACCTTTGAAGATAATAAGCAGGGGAGATTTGGTGCAGAAAGTAGAAGTAACCGAAATGCAGGATAGGCCATCAATGCCGGATATCCGTGAAGATAATAACTTGTTCAGACCTGCATCGGGTGTCAGCGAACCTGCTACACCACTGCCGGAAGATAACACCGAACCTTCATCGGCAGAGCGTAATCACATCAAGCCACGAATGCCATACATTAATAGTCATGGCAGCTTGATTATCCCGTTTGACTCAGACCCGAAGTACCATTATTGGAATGGTGGACAATCGTTAATACAGACATTGCAAGAACTTAATGCCGATGAAGAAACGATCAATCGGTATAAATCTATTTACAACACTTAATTATTATTCAGGCGGAATAATTGATGCTGATTGATCTAAGAGAAGTAATATATCTGTCATTATAAGTCTTTTTCACACAACAATTTACGGTATGTCACAAAGTGATGTTTAAGGAAAATTTAATTAAACTTTTAAAACAGGAGATACAAAAATGATAGCACGCGGTACATGTAGCATCCAGCTTTTCAAGACCAAGGCAGAAGGCTTTATTCGTCAATTTTTATACCTAAAGAGGAAGAAATACACGCTTGAGCAACATCGTGAATTAGGCAAGGAATTGAAGCATATACGGAGACGGCTTCAAGAGATAAATATCGAATTTTTAAACACTTATGGACTTAAAAAAACAAGAGTTGTAGATCAGGCAATATCCCGGATTGATCATTTCCGGTCGATACTTGACGATATTCTCTTCCGGGAGCATCCAGACCGACCCTATGCAGACCTGAAAGACATATACTATTAAGCCGTGTTAGTCATAAGTATATAAAATTAAGAAAGTTATAAAAAACTCAAAAATATGGAGATAAAAACAAAATGCCAGAAATAAAAACGATTCAAATTGTTAATGGCCTGTTAGACATGCAGCAAGCGGCGGATTTTCTAAATATAACAAAATCAACACTTTATGACATGACAATGCGTAAGAAAATCCCAACGGTTAAGATTGGACGTCTTAACCGCTTTCTGCTAAAAGACTTAGAAGCATTTATCCAGCAAAACAGGCAGCCAGCAACGAATGCAGATACTTGCAGTCTTAACTAAATGCGTGGTCATTCTAAAAAGAGTTTTAAAAGAGTACTAAAAGAGTCTGAGGTGTAACTGTTGGATAATCAAATACTTAGCGTAAAGTACAAGTCTCCGATCGTGCGATTCGGTGGAAAATTTCTTCTTGCCAATTGGATTGTCAGCAAGATTCCCCAGCATACGCTCTATGTTGAACCTTTTGCGGGTGCTGTACATGTACTTTTTGCTAAGCCAGAATCTAAGTGTGAAATACTAAACGACTTAGACGGTGACTTGATAAATTTCTTCCGGGTGTTAAAGAATAGTCAATCTAGGCAAAAGCTTATTGAACAATTAAGCTATACGCTATACTCACGGGAACACTGGACGAAGATAAAGTCTAAATATAGAACATCTTACGAAAACCAGCGAAAAAGCAGGAAGCGAGATATTATAGCTGAACAACTGAAACTTACACCGGAACTATCTGACAACCAACTTTCAAAAATGTTAGGTGCGAGTGATAAGACAATAACATCAGTGCGAAGGCAATTAGAATCAACTTCGGAAATTCCGAAGTTCAATAAAACAATAGGTGCAGATGGCAAGGCAAGATCACGGCAACGGTCAGAGTCTAAGTCTAGTATTACCCGTGCTGCCGAGTGGTTTTTCTTAAACCGTTCATCCTTTGGCGGTGATATGTTGACCGGTGGTTTTAGTCAGCCTTCCGTTTCCAGAAACACTGCAATGAGCTTTAGAAATGCGGTTGATAGCTTAAACGATGTATCAGAGCGATTACGAAACGTAACGATTGAATGTCTGGATTATACTGCTTGTGTCCAGAGGTATGACAGTAAGGACACGCTAATTTTTGCAGACCCCCCATACTTACGCAGTGAACATTATTACGGCGAGGGGAATTTTACGCATGAAGATCACTACACCCTTGCAGACCTCTTGCATGGTGTGAAAGGTATGGTGATGATTACACATTACCAGAATGACCTATACGATGAACTGTACAGTGATTGGCGCAGGCATGAGTATCAATCTTTTAAGAGTAGCTATAAATCAGACGGTGAGGAAAAGCCGAAAACTGTAGAGGTCTTATATACGAATTTTGAACCAGAAATCAAAACACGAAACTTATTTCAGGGGATGAACTGAATCGTAGCTTTGTATAACTTTCACATAACTTTTATATAGGTTTAATATAACTTTTACTCAATTTTCATATACCTTTTACACGAACTTCCAGGAGATAAAATAATGCGATTGTCCCCTAATGCAGATTTTCTTATATGGCTATTCTACTTCGAACTAATCCGGTGTGCATGCTGGATGATTTTTGCAGAGTCCAATTGGTAAGCACAATATATTGTATGGTATCGGGTAGGATCGATTTCCAGGATATACTACATATGGTTTACATTATCGGGTGGCATCAATGGTCAGGCGCGTCAAGATCAGGAATGCAGTAACAGCTTATCTATGTTTATGTTTTCCGTTTTCCAATGAAGTAAATCTATTAATGAGTATGCTTACTCTTACGTTCCTGGTAATACAGAATACCTAAGCCGATAAGTGTTAAGGCAGCTACCA
>CAZPUD010000084.1:0-14342 GCA_964589115.1 uncultured candidatus Brocadiaceae bacterium
GGTGGCATCATCTTCTCCAGCATATTCTGGAAGTCCATACCTATTTCCTCAATTCCCGCCACGAAACCCTGAAGCACGTACGGTTTTTCACTAACAGTAAGCTCCACTGTACGGTTTGAAAGCTCCCCGTCATGTAATTTTTTCCGGAATTTTTCCCGTGTACTCGAGCGCTGTTCCTCGGTATCAGCGCCTGGTGCTTCAGCACTTTTGGGCACCGGCGGCAGTAACAAATCCAGAAGCCGTTCCTCCGCCATTTTTTTGGCCTTCTCCTGAACGCCCTGTATCATTTCAGATTTAACCATATTTACACCGATCTCTGTAAGATCACGCACCATAGACTCCACATCACGGCCATGGTAGCCAACTTCTGTATATTTTGATGCTTCTATCTTGAGGAACGGGGCTTTTACGAGGGCGGCCATACGCCTGGCAATCTCTGTCTTTCCAACGCCGGTAGGACCGATCATGATGATATTTTTTGGCAATACCTCTTCACGCAGTTCATTGGAGAGTTGGTGTCTGCGCCACCTGTTACGGATAGCAATTGCAACGGCACGTTTGGCATTTTTCTGACCAATAATGTATTTATCGAGTTCTTCAACAATCCTGCGAGGCGTTAGTTCGTCCACTACTTAATTTCCTCCACCTTGATATTTTTATTGGTATATACACAAATATCTGCTGCTATATTGAGAGACTCTTCTACAATCTCCCTTGCACTTAATGAGGTATGCTTTATTAACGCCCTCGCTGCGGCAATTGCATAAGACCCGCCGGAGCCAATGCCAATAATGCCATCGTCCGGCTCGATTACGTCGCCACTGCCAGAAATTAAAAAGGAATACTGCTTGTCTACAACAACAAGCAAGGATTCTAGTCGCCTCAACACTTTATCTGTCCGCCATTCTTTGGCAAGCTCATGGGCGCTTCGCAGCACATTACCCTGATATTGCTCAAGTTTTGTATCGAATCTTTCCATAAGGGCGAAGGAATCCGCTGACGAACCGGCAAATCCTATAATAACCTTATCATGGTAAAGTCTTCGTATTTTTCTCGCATCTTGCTTTACCATCGTGGCATTCATAGTGACCTGGCCATCGCCACCGATAGCAACGTGTTTGTCCCTTCTTACCGCAAGAATTGTTGTAGATAAAATGGTAGGTTTCAAAGAAGAATCCATCCTTTATATAAGACTGCAGAATATTTTATAGACGATAACGGGAAGAGGGGTTAAACCTCATCCTATAAGTTCAGAATCAAGAAACAAATATTATCAGTTTACTTAAAAGTTATCAAGGGTTTTCTCTCCTCTTAATTATTTGACAAACAATGAATCGAACGTATAATAGCAAATTACACACATAGGAATTTCAACGTTCTTTTGCAGAGGCGGACCTTGTGTTAGCCTTCATCCTGCATAATTCAAAACATTTATGTTTATTTCCTGTTTGGGCGAACACAAGGTCCGCCTCTACATGAGAACAAACTCATATTGAAAGGAGAGGTATTTTATGGCAAATAAAATAGCAAAAGATATTATGAGTAAAATTGTTACTGCAGCAAAGAGAAAAACGATTGGAAGAGATCTGGTAGTTAAACTATTATCGGGTATGTACAGCGGATTACCCGTTGTAGATGATGCAGGAAAGGTTATTGGAGTAGTAAGTGAATTCGATCTTTTAAAGGCCTTAAGAGATGGAAAGACACTGGAAAAAGTTACTGCAGAAGATATTATGACAAAAGATCCTATCTGTGTATCTGAAGATACTCCGGTTGAAGAAATTATAAACCTTATGACGACACATAATATAATCCGGGTCCCTGTTGTAAGAAATGGTAATCTTGCAGGAGTAATCTCCAGGTGTGATATTCTAAGTAGTATTGTGGAACCCGAGTTTGTAACAATCTGCGTCGATTAAGATTTTTAATTACAGATCATCTATCTACCCATTTACTCATCCGTCCATTGTAAGCAATCGGGCAGAAACTGTAAATCAGGTTGGGTTTTAAAAGACAAAAACTCAACGGCTTTTTACCCACCCCTAAATCCCCTCCCGAGAGGGGACTTCTAATATTCCCCTCTTGAGAGGGGTTAGGGGTATGTTAAAGGCATAATGAAAAACTTTGAATTTCCTATACATTAAATTAGGCTGCCTTTGGCAGCAACTATGGTTGGTTCAATCTTGCAGATTGAACCATGCGTTTAGCATTGGCCTGTACGTTTTAGTTTATTCCAGGCATATATAAAACATGCTAAACGTTTCGGTTCAATCGTGGACGATTGAACCAACTCTGAGCTACAAACAGATCGCCCCTAATGGGGCTACATTGTTTTTATGTCCATCCTGATTTAAAAAACTAAATTATTACGAGGTTTCTAACCCTAATGAATCAAAAACAAACCTCTTGTAAAGTTAAAACATGGCTGAACAAACGATAAAATTTGATATTACCGGCATGCATTGTGTAAATTGTGCAGCGACAATTGAACGAAGACTCAAAGATCTGAAAGGCATCAGGTCCGCCCGGGTTAATTTTGCCAATGCGACAGGGATTGTCACTTACGATACCAGCATTACAAACAAGGTCTCCATTTTTAAACGGGTAAAAGAAGCAGGCTATACAGCAAAGGAAAGGTTCCGATTAGACCAGGCCCGAAAGACATCCATCCAGATGAACTGGCTCATAGCGAGCATCATTGCCTCCGTTGCTATGATGGTATTGATGTATGTACCTTTATCAGGCCGGGTACAGTCATACACACCATATGCCATGATGGTTATTGCCACTGCAACGTTGATGGGACCGGGAATGGATTTTTTTATAAGCGCCTATAAATCCATAAAAAACCTCTCTGCAAACATGGATGTGCTTGTCTCAATCAGCGTTATATCTGCATATATATACAGCATCATAGCCCTGTTTGGCATTTTCGGTATGCCAGGTCATGCATTCTTTGAAACAGCGGTAATGCTGATAGCCTTTATTCGTACCGGAAAATTTTTAGAGGAACGGATAAGGGGAAAGGCTGGACAGACGCTGCAGAAACTTGCAAAATTACAGGCCGACAAGGCCCGGCTTCTGACACCGGAGGGAAAAGAACTGGAAGTGAACGCATCCTCCCTTCGTTTAGGAGATACAGTAGTAGTCAGGGCAGGTGAGGTTATTCCTGTAGATGGTGAGGTCACTGACGGGGTATCATCGGTAGATGAATCTATGGTAACGGGAGAATCCATGCCAGTCGTAAAACAGAAGGGCGACATGGTAGTTGGCGCTACCGTAAATAAAACCGGCGTCCTCAAGGTAAAAACCACCAGGGTAGGCGAAGAGACCGTTTTATCACAAATTATCAATATGGTCGAGGAGGCCCAGATGGATAAAGCCCCTATCCAGCGGTTTGCAGATAAGGTATCAAGCATATTTGTCCCTTCGGTAGTAAGCCTGGCTCTCTTAACCTTTATCTGCTGGTATTTTTTCTTTTACACCTTTATCGGGGAGCAGCAATTTGTATGGGCATTAAAGACAGCAATCGCAGTTCTTGTAATTGCATGCCCTTGTTCTCTGGGACTGGCAACTCCAACGGCTATTATCGTCGGCAGCGGTATAGGTCTTGATTCTTCCATCCTCATTAAACGTGCCAGCGCACTTGAAAATATAGCAGAACTTGATGTGATTGTACTGGATAAGACCGGAACACTTACTGAGGGACATTTTGAAGTAACTGACCTTGTTCAGACGAGTGGAGTTCATGAAACCGGTCTGATCACCCTTGCAGCCGCCGGATGCGCCCATTCAAATCATCCCCTTGCACAGTCGGTTGTAGAAGAGGCAAAAAGAAGAGGACTCACATGGAATGCTGTCCGGAATTTTCAGGAAGAAACGGGAAGCGGTATTATCTGTAGTTATCAGGGAAAGGACTTATTGATTGGAAATAGAGGGCTCATGGTATCACATGGCATTGCCATGAATGGAATAGAGGACAGGGTGAAAACGTTAGAAACACATGGAAGGTCACTTATGTATGTAGCTTATGGTGGAGAATTCAAGGGCTTTTTAGGTCTTATGGATAAAATAAAACAAAATGCACGGAATGTTGTAGCACGCTTAAAACAGGCAAATATCAGGACTATTATGATAACCGGCGACAGCGAGCAGGTGGCAAAGTCAGTAGCATCAGAAATCGGCATTGAGGAATACCGCGCGAAGGTATTACCTGCTGAAAAAATGGATATCATAAAAAATCTTCAGAAAAATGGTATGAAGGTTGGGATGGTTGGTGACGGTATTAATGATGCGCCTGCATTAGCGCAGGCGGATGTGGGGATCGCAATAGGCACAGGGACTGATGTAGCAAAGGAAACAGGCGATATTATCTTAATAAGAAACGATATGATGGACGTGGCAAAAGCCCTGCGCCTGGGGCGAAAAACGCTGTCGAAAATAAAGCAAAATCTTTTCTGGGCATTTTTTTACAACGTAATTGGAATCCCTGTCGCAGCCGGGGTCATGTATCCATTCTTTGGTATAAGCCTGAAGCCTGAGTACGCAGGATTGGCCATGGCCTTTTCTTCTATTTCAGTGGTAATTAATTCCCTGTTGTTGAAACGCGTCTCGCTTCTCTGAGAGTATTTATCAAGGCGAAGCCTCAGACCAATGAAAGAGATTATAAAAGGAAATACGAAATACTAAGCACGAAATACGAAACAAATTCAAATGAACAAAATTCAAATAAAAACTTGAAACCACAGATTTCACAGATGGCACAGATAAAAAGGAAAAAACAATATGGCTATAAAAAAATTATCTATTTTTGAAAAATACTTAACACTCTGGGTACTACTCTGTATTGCCGCAGGTATTATTCTGGGCAAATTCGCACCGGGAGTTGCTCTAAAGTTAGACAATTTTGCAGTATACCATGTTTCGATTCCCATTGCCATTTGCCTGTTTTTTATGATGTACCCTATTTTTATTCAGACAATATTAATTTTCTTATTGGGATATGGTTTGTCACGACTATTAGGGCTCTCATATGAAAATGCAGCCCCAGCCTCAATGATAGGCGCCTCAAACCATTTTGAGGTGGCAATTGCAACTGCAACGATGCTTTTCGGATTATCCTCAGGTGCATCTTTAGCAACGGTGGTTGGAGTCCTGATCGAAGTGCCGGTAATGCTTATGTTGGTTTCAGTTTGCAGGAAAACATGCCACATATTCAGGGAATGCTGCCTCGATCTGCCACAATGCAAAACAAGACATCTTCCTGCCGGAAGTGGAGCTATCGTATGAAGAAAAAGGTCTTGTTCATATGTACCCACAACGCTGCCCGTTCACAAATGGCAGAAGGATTACTCAGGACATTTTATGGAGACCGTTACGAGTCATATAGTGCAGGCACTCAACCATCGAAAGTTAACCCTTATGCCGTCAAAGTAATGTCAGAAATCGGTATTGATATATCAATGCATCGGTCAAAGCACATTGATAATTTTCACGGGATAAAGTTCGATTATGTAGTTACTGTTTGTAATCAGGCAAAAGAAGCCTGCCCGTGGTTTAAGGGAGGAAAAGAGTATCTCCATAAAGACTTTGAGGACCCTTCCCAATTTGAGGGAGAAGAAGACCAGAAATTAGCCGCTTTTCGGGAAGTAAGAGATAAGATTAAAGATTGGATCATAAAAACCTTTCGTCGGGAAAACAAAAATTCACTTTAGATCAGGCTGCTTTTGGCAGCGACTAAGGTTGGTTCAATCTTGTAGATTGAACCATGCGTTTAGCATAGGCCTGTACGTTTTGATTTATTCCAGGCATATGAGACATGCTAAACGTTTCGGTTCAATCGTGGACGATTGAACCAACTCTGAAACTTTGAATTTCCTTAGCATTAAATTAAATTGCCTTTGGCAACGACTATAGTTGGTTCAATCTTGTAGATTGAACCATTAGTTTAGCATGTGCCTGTACGTTTTGTTTACTCCATGCATATGAGACATGCTAAACGTTTCGGTTCAATTGTGGACGATTGAACCAACTCTGAAACTTTGAATTTCCTTAGCATTAAATTAGGCCTTCGGCAACTTATAACAGCAGGGTGACACGGACAAACAAGTTTATCCGTGCCACCATGAAAACCGCTTAAATAAAATGAGACATCAATCCTAGATTACCATGGAGAATATTAATACGGCAAACGATGAACATGCTGTTATCGATGAGTATGCCAATCTTGCTTCCCAATATGACAGGCGTTGGGAGTTTTACATCAAGGCAACACTTCACGAAACACTAAAACGGTTAGATATTGAATCAACTGAAAAATTATTAGATATCGGCTGTGGCACCGGCGCATTACTTCAGGCAATTTCCATAAAATATCCTTCTGTTGACCTAGTTGGAACAGATATCAGCGCAGATATGCTCAAGGTCGCTGGTAATAAACAAATGAAAAAGTGCAGCCTTGTTACCAGTAATGCACGGTATTTACCATTTCGCTCAAATAGTTTTGACGTTGTGGTTTCCTGTAATGCATTCCACTATTTGCGTAATCCTGAAGCATGTTTATTAGAGATTGCCCGCGTCCTTAAACCCGGAGGTAGAATAGTAATTACAGATTGGTGTGACGATTATATCGCATGCCGTATTTGTGACATATTTCTGCGTATATTTAACCGTGCCCATTTCAAAACATACGGAATTGCTGCATGTGAACGATTACTCCGGGACGCCGGTTACAGCAGCGTGAAAGTTGAGAGATACAAAATCAATTGGCTCTGGGGCCTTATGACGGCAAAGGCGTTGAGGTAATAATATAATTGTAGTTATACGCAAATGTTGGCGAATGCATATCAAAATGATATAAACCTTCAACACTAAAAGCAACTTTTAAATGTTTCCATGGTTGGTTCAATCTTTTAGATTGAACCATGTGTTTAGCATAGGCCTGTACGCTTTTGATTGGTGATATGATGCATATTTCCATAAAAAAACGCTATCTGAACTATGTCCTGTTATGCCTCCAATAATTCCGGAAAAAATCCGATCTTTTTGTTCTGGAAGGTTTATAACCACCTTCAAAAAGTTGTCCGATAGTTATTTTTAGCTTTTCAGGAAAATCTTCAAGGGTTTTTATCCCTGCTTTGTCAAATGCCTTAATTGCTAATTCTGCGGTTGCCCTGCTGTCATCCGCTGCCCTGTGATGGTTCAATTTAATGTTATTGATTTTACAGAGGGTCTTCAGGTTATATGCCGGAAGTCCTTTCCAGATTTTTTTCGAAAATATATAACTGCAGGAATAATTGAGTGTCGGATACGGAAGATTATAAGCCTGAAGCGTTCTTCTCAATACACTAAAATCAAAACTTGCATTATGAGCAATCAGAAACTGCCCTTCAACGAGGGGCCTTATTTCCGTCCAGAGTTCATCAAATTCCGGCTTATCTGCTACATGTTCGGGTCTGATTCCGTGTATTAAAATGTTGAAATAGTCGAACTCCTGATACATCGGTTTAATCAGCCAGGATTTTGTATCAACAATTTGCTGATTTTTCACAAATGTCAAACCCATTTCACATGGGCTGTCACGGTCTGAAGTTGCCGTTTCAAAATCGATTGTTATAAAGTTCATACTTTATTGTTTTTTAGTTATGCCTTTATTCGGAATTTAAGGAAACAGTATTGTAATAAAATTACTTGTAGTCTTGTAACCAGATCAATTTATTCTTTATAAGTTTTTTATTATTGGATGATAGGAATTTAAGGGTTCGTCTCAAAAGTTCGCTAAAAGGTACCTGATCCGAAACAATAACGCCGCAATGATTCTTTCCCAACTTTGCGTATGATTTGGATAGAACAACATAGTCTTTAATGTTGTGGGTTAATATAGCCATTTTGTGCTTTACGGCATATGCAAGTTGCTCAAGATCGCTCTTGCCATTTCTATCTGCTTCAAGAACATGTGTAACAGTATAACCTCTATTTCGTAATACTTCTGCCAACAATACTCTCACATCTTCATCAAGATATAATGATATATCAGACATTTGATGTCATTTATTCCTTAAATCAGACTCTTTAAGAGATAGTTCCTTATCTACTTCCTTCTTATTTTCGTAATAATAAGAGAGGGCGTCATAGATTTGTGATAGTGTAAGGTGTGGAAATTCTTTGACGAGTTCTTCAGGCGTCATACCTTGCTTTAGTACATAAAAAACAACAGAACGTACCGGAAATTTAGTGCCAGCAATTACAGGACTTCCACCACAATGTGTCTTACGGGAAACAACATAAGGATGTTTGGTTTGCGTTTTTATTTTTTTTTGCGTTACAGGCATAACAACTTTCCTTAAATAGTTAAAAAAATTCTCTACTATATAAAAACAAGTTTTCTCTTTCAATAATTACCGTATTATTGTAACAATCTCAACCCCCTGCGTCCAAATCTTTACCCGTATGATTGATTCATTGGTTGTAGGGACGAAGCATTTTTTGTGGCAAAATGTTGAACAGCTAAATTATTATATTGATCAATTATTAAATTTAAGAAATATAAAATATACGTTAGGATTTAGTGACCATGATCTCATAAAAATCCATAAATTAATAGAAGAAAATAAAGAAATATTTCTGGAGAAATGGAATGAATACTTTAGTACTTGAGCATGAATGCCTTGCCCAAAAGGTTGTTTTCACAGAGGATTCTTTTATCGTTTATCTTAATGATGGAAGAAGTATATCTGTGCCTCTTGTCTGGTATCCTCGCTTGTTTAACGCCACAAGGCAAGAACTGGAAAATTATGAACTCATTGGAGATGGAGAAGGAATCCATTGGCCAGACCTTGACGAAGATATGAGCATAGAAGGCATATTAGCTGGACGGCGTTCAGGAGAAAGCCAAAGTTCTCTTGAAAAATGGCTAAAAAAAAGATTACAAAAATAAAAAGTAATCTCCATTAGTGAAACCTAACTTTGCGTTTTAAAACTATAACTTTGCCAACATATAACCTACAATTGAACTCCCGATCACTATCCAAAGCGTATTTACATTTTTGAATATGAATGTAACGGCAACACTTATTAGTGCGATTAGCCATGTCTGCCAGTTAATAAGACTAGTACGCGCAAGTTGTATCACTGCAACCGTCATTATTGCCACCGCCCCTACATTGATTGAATCAAGAAAGCCGGACATCCACCTGGAATTCCTCATCTTAGGAATAAACGGATTCAGTATAGCTACGAAGAAAAAAGACGGTAAAAACATACCAACGGTTGCGAGTATGGCGCCTTTTATCCCGATAATCTGATAGCCGACAAAGGTAAATTTAAAATTTTGTAACAATTTAGTTTTTTGAAAAATGCATTACCAATAAGCTCCATAGGAGCAACCTGTTTGTAGCAAGATAAGGATGAATCGCTATTAGCTCCATAGGAGCGGCCTGTTTACCCATCGATCATATACAGGTCGCCCTGACGGAGCTATTTGTCCTATTGAATTTTATTGGGCTACAAACAGATCGCCCCCTAACGGGGCTACATTGTTTTTATATGTTTCCTGGATTTTCCAAAAAACTAAATCGTTACAAATATTCTTCCTTCAAAAATCCTTTAACACACTTAACCAAACCCTGCTGTCGAACTCATCTTTCCCAATTACAGGAAATTCCATACCCGGCATGAGCCAGAATTCATGGCCTAGGTTCCACCTGGCACCGGGAAGGATACTTACTACCGTATTATCACTATCCGATCCTATATCCGAACTCCCGTTGAATTCAACAAAGAAGGTAAGATTCCCAAAGTACGGTGTATCTTTTGGTGTAACGGTTTTCGTTATGGCAGTACCATAAACGATTGTGGTATCCGGGTCTTCATCTGATTTACCTCCCACCGGGATGTCGAGTCCAAAGAAACCTTGAAGGGCATAACGACCACCAAGATCCCTCCAAACACCGATACCAGGGGTAATAGTAGTCATCCCGCTTCCTAATCCGAGATCCTCATCTCCTGTAGGAAGTTTTAAATCCAGGATCGATAGCACTGTTGTATTACGTGTTTCCATAAGCATTATCCTGGCTATGAGAGAGGTATCGCCAAAACCGCTGTGGCTGTCATTGTCACGAGGAGATACTGATACAATCGTTGGTTCAACCTCCAGTAAAAGCCTTCGGCTAACCGGTATTTCAATTTCAAACTCCCATTCGTGCTCATCAACCTCACCTCTGTCACCGTTATTAGTGAATGAATAATTCATACGGATCTCGCGTTCAAATACTGTGGCAGGTATCTTGAGGAGTCTGAAGCGTGGTGCCTGGTCTGGTTCCTGTTCAGGTTCCTCCCATTGCATAAACTTCCAGCCTTCAGAAAAGAAGTTTGAAAGTGTAAGATCAGATTTTTTTTCAGAAAATTCTTCTGCTCCGTAAAGTGAAAAATGGAAATAAGAGGAAAGAATTAAGCAAGATAAAGAACATATGATAATGGAGAATATATAGTGAAATAATACAAACTTTCCACAGCGTCTCTGGAACCAATTTATTATTTTTTGTTTCATCGAAAGCCTCCTTTTGCTTCATGCAAAAATATCCTTTGAGATAAACCACTTCAGATCACGAAGCATTGCTTTATTCAACAGATCAAATCAGTCCAATCCCCAACATAACCGATACAAAAAGCAATAATGCTCCAACAATAATTTGAATTGTACGAAAGGTAATTTTTTTGATCAGGCGTGAGCCTATGAATGAACCTAAAAACGCCGTTAAGGTAGCAGCGGTAATTAATCCAATCCCAATTTGATTTTGAAGTAAGGCAATATTTTTTGAAAAGAAGGTGACTCCATAAACAACAAGCCGCGATATATCCACTACCACGGCGGAAACGACTGATGTTCCGATAAAGGACTCTTTTTTTAATCCCGACCTGATCAGAAAAGCAGAACGCAAGGCACCCTGCTGTCCTGATAATCCACCAAAGAATCCGGAAAGCGCTCCACCAAGGGGGATATATTTCGGATTAAAGCCAAGCTTTTCAAAACGAGGGCTGAGTTCCAGGACTGCAAAAATTGCCAAAAGAACGGCAACAACAATTTTTACGACCGTAATGCTAAATGTTCTGCCTGCAAGTCTGTACTCTGTAATGGGTGGGACATCGGCAAAATAGTTTAATAACATCGCCCCGGCAATGGCCATTATTGAGGCGGGAATGGCAAATTTTAGTACGGTTTTAATATCTGCCATCTTGCCAACCAATCCTAACTTGAAAAGATTGTTTGCCAGATGAACAATAGCAGTTGTTGCGATAGCGATTTCTATGGGGAAAAAGATTGCAAACGCTGGCATAAGAAGGGTACCTATCCCAAAGCCGGAAAAAAGTGTTAATCCGGAAACGATCAGTGCTACAGTACAAATTACAATGTAGACCATACGTATCCTTTCTATAATAGAAAGATGAAACCGGACAAAATAAATCAGCATTGGTTACATCAGTATAAACAAACCATCCCTGTTCAATACATACAGGGACTGATCTGTGCATTATCAAACAGTGTTACTACATTGTCAACATAACTTACTATAATAGACTATATGGTATTTGTCATTGCGAGGGGTTTTTTCCCCCGAAGCAATCTCTTCAGAAGTATTAATTAGATTGCTTCGGAAAAGGCCCTCGCAATGACAAGCTATACCTCTTTGGACATCCTCGTACCGTTTAACAAGTGCAAAAAAGTAAAAAAATGCCATACGCTCAATTCAATCAAGAACGATTGAATAAGTACAATAATCATAGACAATGTATTAGGTATGGGAAATATGCAAATACTTGTGTTCAGGCACTCATACAAAAAATCCCCATCCTGCAATGATAAAGACGAAAAGGATAGATATAGTAAATTTTGGAACGAGACGCCGGCGATACGTTTCAGGATTAGCAAGGCGGGCCTCACGTATGCTGAAATAAGTTGCCGCAATAATGAGCATAATCCCAATGACAGAGACAAAAGGCATAGACATAACCGGTGCAGGTGATGAAATAGTTTTTGAGGCTATTTCAGAAACGGTTTTTACGCCAGACGGGTCCTTCACAGCATACGGAAAGAAACCTATCCAGGAGGTAAACTTAGCCAAACCTTTGGCCATATGCCCGGCAGATACTATAACAGCAAGGGGAAGCGCCAGGAGACGCCACGTCTTTATTGCCATAGATGCGTCGTCGTCACTATTCAGCGAAGATAAC
Source organism: uncultured candidatus Brocadiaceae bacterium (assembly GCA_964589115.1). Classification (GTDB taxonomy): domain Bacteria; phylum Planctomycetota; class Brocadiia; order Brocadiales; family Brocadiaceae; genus JBDIVL01. Next base: position 12,229 of record CAZPUD010000084.1, read on the forward strand.
ACACCAAGTACAAACCAAAGCAATATTGGATAGACAAGTATCATCCAAACACCTTTGATCCAGCCTCCAGCAGCAGAAAGATTGAAGTAGTCAGTGAAACGTTCAGGAAGCCAGAGAAATATGGATTGTGCAGTACTCCATTCGCTGCACAACTCTCCCGTTACAAACCCGGAGACCATCATGACAAAAATGGTTACAGGCCATGAGACAAGCGGCTCACGGGTATCAGAAGGATGAAACGGACGACGCAGGACCAATTGCATATTATCTGGATTACATGATTTTATGCATTGGCCGCAAACAAGACAGTCACGGCTGCTGTTTAATTTTGGCGGGTTCAACAGACTCGGACAACTGCGCCCGTAGAGTTTGGTCCGGTTGCATGCCGCAATGCAGTCCTTGCCAGTACAGGAATCGCAGACCTGGCCTGACCCGGCACGCACAGCCAGCATACCGCCGCGCCCATACGTACCTAAGAGGAGTCCAACAGGACAGAAACCACGGCAGAAGGCCCTGTCTTTAAGAAAGAACCCGACGATGCCTGCAGTCCCGATCAATCCCCATAAAAATAACGATGTATAAGCGGGAACTCGGTGCAGATGTATACCTGCGACCAGTAACTGTATCAGGGCATATATCCCAAGAATCAATGCCCCAGATCTTAACCATTTGCCAAGTACAAACTGTTTAACACCGAGCCTTCGTGCAAGACGTTCTGTGACATTTGCAACAAGCTCAAGTGGGCATATCATACACCAGAGCCTGCCGAACAGCACAGACATCCATACAATTGAAGGCCACCACAGCCCCCAAATCAGGAGGTTAACGATGTTGGTCTTGGCGTAAAGTTTATCGTTCACCCCCTCCGGTGTAAAATGTCTCCAGCCGGTAATGGCAAGAAGCACAAATATCGCAAGTGTGAGAAATTGGAAAATATATGGAAAACCAGGCCATACAACTACTGACCGGATAGGTCTTATTTTCAACAAATTAAATCCTTTTTCCTCTGCACTACTTGTCATTTTTCTTTTATAACCTCTTCATATAATTCTTTTAATTTAACCTTTACTTCACGGAGTGTCTTTATCCCCGTACGGGTAATTTTGTAATATTTCCTCTGCTTGTGGTCAACAGTCCTGCATTCACAGGTCAGAAGGCCGGCCTCCTGCATTTTCGCCAGGGTGGGGTACAGCGTACCCGGACTGAGCTTGTACCCGTGCCTTCCCAATTCCTCGATCAGGCCGATGCCAAAGACTTCCTCTTTTGAGGCGTGATAAAGGATGTGTATTTTTATAAATGCGAGATGAATATCCCGTAACATAATATTAGTAATATCGTTCATAGATATCGATAAATGATATCGTACTACGATATTATTATCAAGTGAAATTTGTAATAATGCTGCAGGGGTTTGTGGCTCATAGATAAAAACAACGGCCCTAAAGATGTATTGAAAGGTAAGGAGATTAATAGATTAAATTAGGCATTCGGCAACTTTTTCAATGTAGAGTTAAGTGCCACTTCGTTCTACAACTACTGATTGTTCTATTTCCCGTACAGAGACGCCCGCCGGGGACGTCTCTACCATGGTTGGTTCAATCTTTTAGATTGAACCCTACGTTTGGCATTGGCCTGTGTGTTTTTGATTAGTGCCTGGCATATGAGATATGCAAAACGTTTCGGTTCAATCGCGGACGATTGAACCAACACAAAATTAGTGGTGGACAGATGAAAACAACGAACTTGAAGATGTATTGAAAGGTTAGGCGCTTAGCGCCTCAATATTGACAAAATTTTGCCGGTATGTCGAAGTGTTTAAATTCTAAATTCGAATATCGAAATATTTATCCTGTTGAATCATTTATTTAACAGGGCAGGCAAATCCTGAATTCTAATGTTTGAATGACCAAAACATACAGGAACCACAGATTTCACAGATGGCACAGATATAAAATAGAAAATACAAAATCCGAAATTCGAAACAAATTCGAAAATACAAAATCTCAATGACAAAACCTCATTTCGATTGACAGAGAAAGGACCTTTTTTATCTGTGAAACTTCGGCACTCGCACCCATCGGAGGTCGCGCCGTTGGTGTCCACGAACTCGTAGT